>NZ_JBJURM010000008.1:0-247483 GCF_046097995.1 Rhodococcus sp. 5A-K4 | reverse complement strand
TGCCGGACGAAAGTAGTTAGAAATCAACCAATTACACCGTTTTCTGGACAGACCCGTTCCCAGAGCTTTGACCCATGTCGCCATGTCGTTTGCAGTCGAAATTCCCTGACCTGCAGACCATGTCCACGAGGGATTGTGCCTAGTGGTGTTGGTCGGTTTTTCGGTGCCTGCGGCGATCGCGTCGAGGCGAGATTGTGGGAGAGCCTCTTTGCCTTCGCCGAGCGTTTCGACGTTGCCACTGTAGGTGTAGCCGTCTGCAAACGGAGTCGGGATGCTGGTGTCGGTGTTCGCAGGAAACGACGTCCCTGCGAGTGCGAGTGGCCCGAAGAATCGGTCCGCGAAGATCTGCTGAATCGGCTTGCCGTCCAGCTGCTCGGCGATCAAGCCGAGGAGAACGGTATTGGTGTTGGAGTAGTGATAACCGGTGTCGGGCGCGAAATACGGCGGCTGGCTCAGCCCCATTGCCAGCAGTTCCTCGGGTGTCCACACTCGCTCCGGTTGCTCGTCGAGCGCCCGGTTGAGTTCGAGGGTTTCGGTGTAGTTGTACAGGCCGCTACGCATGTCGAGCAGGTCGCCGATGGTGATGTTGTCGCCGTTGGGGACATCGGGGCGGAACTTGCTGACCGGATCGGTTACCGCAACCTTGCCTTCGTCGACCAACTGCAGGATGGCCGTACCGGTCCAGGTCTTGGTGTTCGAGCCCACGCGAACCTTGGTGTCCAGAGTGGGAGGCTCGTTCACGCCTTCCCTGACCGAACCCCATGTGTTGACGTACTTCTGCGTCGGCGTCGTGACCATGACCACCATTGCGATCTCACGGAACTCTTCTGCCTTCTCGGAGACGACGGAATCCATTGCGGCGCTGTCGAAAGACAAGACGGCGCTGTCCGCAGACCCGGCGGAGGTCGGCGGGGACGACGAGGGGGACTCGGAATCGGTTGCGGACGAACAGGCTGAGAGCAGCAATGCCGTAGCGATGCAGGCCACAGCCACTTTGCGGGTCTTGACGTTGTGAAAGGACGTCGACTTCCCAAAAGGGTTCATAGAGGGACTTTAAGCGATACTGCACTCTGCATGCTGCACTTTGCAGTAAATTACGACAAATCAGTCATGCATCCTCAGGAGCGTCCATGCCGCACACCACATCAGTTCGCGCCGTCGCTGCGTTGATCAGCGTCGGAGTAGTCCTCACCGCATGTTCGGCGAAGCCGTCGAATTCCGATTCGGCATCGGCTCCGGCGCAACAGGTTCCCGAGGAGGCAGCCCGCATCATGGCCACCGATCCGTACGCCATGGCTCGGTGGTCCTATCTCTTGGTCGACCCCGCCACCGACGAGGTGATTTACAGCAACAATGCTGATAGCTCTATGTTTTTGGCTTCCCAGACCAAACATTTCACCGTCGGCACCGCCTACGACACCCTTGGTGTAGACCACACTGTCACCACCCCCGTTTATGCCACTTCTCTCCCTGTCGAGGGCACCCTTACCGGGGATCTGGTGCTGGTCGGCTCCGGTGACCTCGCGCTCGGTGGGCGCAACGCCGCACAAGGCCGATTCGATTTCGCCACCGACGGCATCGACCACGTCTACGCCGATGCCCTGCCAGGAGCCGTTCTCGCGCCCGGTGATCCGCTGGCAGGTCTGAACGATCTCGCACGACAAGTAGCCGACGCCGGCATCACTCGGGTAAACGGCGACGTTCTGGTGGACCCTCGTCTGTGGGACACATACTCGACAGTCGAAGGCCTGGTCCCGTCGATTTTCGTCAACGACAACCTCGTCGATATCCAGGCGAGTCCGGGTGCGGTAGGTGAGCCCGCCACCATCGACATGCTTCCCGGCAACGGCCTGTTCCGCGTCGATGCTCAGGTCACCACGGGTGAGGAAGGTAGCGACTCGACTCTGAAGGTTGCGGCCGATCCGTCCGATCCCACCCAGATCAACGTAACCGGGTCGGTACCGGCTGGAAAGACATCACTGACTGTCTATCGCATTACCGACGCGTCGACGTGGGCGCGTCAGCTGTTCGTAGAAGCACTGCGACGCAATGGAATCGAGGTTGCATCGGTATCTCGTACGAACAGCACGGCTGCCCTGCCTGTCGATCGGACATATTCAGGAAGTCGACAAGTTGCGAGCCTGCAATCGGCACCAATTTCGGAGTCGGGAGGGATGATTCTCGCGACAAGCTACAACACGGGCGCGAACACTTTCTTGTGTCTGTTGGCAGTAGCGACAGGATCGTCGTCGTGCAGCGACGGTCTTCCCACCGTGCGGGCACTCGCCGAGAAGGCAGGTATTGCAGCATCCGACCTGGTGGTCATGGACGGCCAGGGTGGAGACCCGTCACAATCGACGCCCACAGCCGTCCTCCAGTGGCTCGACTGGGTGGACCAGCAGCCATGGGCCGATACGTTCTGGGCAGGTCAACCCGTACTCGGTGAGCGAGGCTCGTTGTCGGGCGTGGGAACCGACAGTCCGGCAAAGGGGAAGGTCATCGGTAAGACGGGAACATCCGCCGACGTCGAATCCGACACCGGCAGGTTGATAGTCACTCTTCAAGCGTTGTCGGGTTACATGATCACCCCCGACGATCGCCGACTTCTGTTTGTCGTCGCCGTCAGTGATGCAGTGTTTCCCGACCTGCCTAGGGGAGTGTTCCAAGTCGGGGGAGACGTCGGTGGTGTTGCCGCTGCATTCCAACAAGCACAGACGAATTGACGGGGCGAGACGGAGGTCCGGCGTTCGGGCGCTCATCCCTTTCGAATGAGGCACGAACGATGTAGGCGCACAGAGTGTCAGCATTGGCGCGCAGCGGTATCGACTGCGTCCCGATGAGAAACGAGTTTTGACATGGGTTCCGTTATCGGAGATCTCCTCCCCATAGCTGTCGGTATCGCCGTGTCTCCGGTAGCCGTCATCGCCACGATCTTGATGTTGCTCTCCAAGCGCGCGGGTAGCACCAGCATCGGGTTCGCGTTGGGTTGGCTGCTCGGAATCTTCATTGCCACAGTTCTTTTTGTCATCCTGTCCAGTGCCCTCAGCGCCTCGGGCAATGGACCGTCTGCCACGGTATCGTGGATCAAACTCGCTCTCGGTGTCCTCCTGTTGGCGGTCGGGGTCAAGCAGTGGCGAGGGCGCAGCGGCGAACACGAAACACCGAAGTGGATGCAAGCCATCGACGAGATGACCGCGGTCAAGGGGTTGGGCCTAGGATTCGCGCTCGCCGCGATCAACCCGAAGAATCTGCTGATGTGCATCGCGGCGGGAGTGTCGATCGGCTCGGCGTCGCTGGCGACCAGTGGAGTGATCGCCTCTGTCCTTGTCTTCACGATCATCGCCAGTTCAACGGTCGCGATCCCGGTCATCGGATACCTGGTGGCTGCTGATCGTCTGCGCGAGCCGTTGGCCAAGCTCAAGGTCTGGCTCCAAGACAACAACACCACGGTGATGAGCGTGTTGATCTTGGTCGTCGGAGTTGTTCTGATCGGCAAAGGAATCGGCGGAATCTTCTGATAAGCCCTCTTTCACGTGGTGTGAACGCGGACCGCCGAGGTGGGTGTCCTATCAGGCCAAGTTCACCGCGTAGTCGCCATCGGCGTGGCCGATCAGTTGCCAGCCGCCCTCTATCGGGGACAGTCGGACGTCGGAGAGATTCGTGGTCTCGAGCTGTGGCCGGTCGGTGCCGGGGTACCAGGCTTCGACCTGTCCGGTACCGGTCCCGGTAAACCCGTTGCGCGACAACTCCGTCAGTGTGCCGGGCGCTGCTCGCGGATAAGCACGCGAGAGAGGCCCGGCAAATCCCTCTACGAGCCCGAGTGATTCGCCGGAAGGGCAGTCGATGCGATTCAAATTTCCTTGCGGCTGGTGGGTATTGCCGTCCCGAACCGGGTGGGGGTCACCGCACGCTTGTGTCCACGACCACCACGCGCCGCCCATCCGGTACTTGTCGGTGGCGTCGACGAAGCGGTCGACGTCTGCTCCCTGCTCGCCGGCATCCCCGAACCAACCCCATTCACCCGTCCACAACGGGGCGTCGTACCAGGCGGCAGCGCGGTCGGCGATCTTGAACCCGTCTTCGATTCCGGGGAATTCGCTACTGACTGTTATCGATTCGCTGTAGAGATGTGGCGAGAAGACCACCAGAGGATCGGTCAGGTACTGGCGTGGGGGCAGCGCGTCGAAGCCGAATGCCGACCAGATCGCGCTGGGCTCGAAGAACACGAGGTGCGGAAATCCGCCTGATTCGGCCTGTCTGATGGCGTCGGTGGCCCGCTTGTAGAACTGCCCGATCTGATCAGCGGCGGTGAATGGATCGCGCAGGCCGGGATTCGGTTCGTTCAACAGGTCGTATCCGGCCACCGCCGGTTCGTCTTTGAACTCGGCGGCCAACCGCGCCCACGTAGCCACGAGGCGACTCTGGATTCCTTGCTCGTCGTCGTAAAACGCCTGGAAGGCATGGGCGATCGCCGGTGCGGCTTCCCGGAGTCCACCGATGTTGCAGGTCGTCCATCCGCCGGTCAGGGTTGCCCACTCCGGTGCGCCGTCCCAGCCGACTCCCGGCTCCATGAAAGACGGGCACGACTGGTCGCTCGGGGTGCCGACGTACGGGCCCCATGCGTCCTGATGCATGTCGAGAACGGTGTAAATGCCGTGATCTTTCGCGTTCTGGACTGCGCCTCGAATCCGGTCGACATACGCAGTGTCGAATGCACCGCGGGTCGGTTCGAGGAGGGACCACGCGACGTTGAGTCGGACGACGTTGAAGCCCAGCGCGGCCATCTGCGCGAAGTCCGTTCTTCCCAGCGGCGTAACGGTGGGTAGACCGGTGCCGTTGGTTGCGTAGTCATTGAGACCGTTGGCGTTCACGCCGCGGAGCAACACCGTTCGTCCGTCGACGTCCTTGATCGTTCGATCTGCGACGGTCAGTTGGGGGAGAGTCCAGCCCGGATCCGGAGGTGAAGCGTTTGCCGCCGGGGCTGCAATCTGGATAGCCAGGATTGCAAGGGTGGCAAGCAACAGCGCGCGCATCCGGTGACCTTTCTAGACAAACGTCCAATTTGGAGATGAGGGTAGCGTGAGAACGCCTTATTGCGGCGCGATTCGCACATACCCGTCACGTCTTCACTGCCTGGAATGCCCCGGCTCGAGGCTGCTGTACGGGGTGCGAGAATTGTCGACAAGTCGCGACCCGAGGGAGCATTTGTGAAGCTTGCACTGACTGATCTGGTCGAACAACTACCCGGCGACGATGTGGCGATCACCCGAGCGTTCTATGCGCCGCGGCTTGCCGGTGTCGGTCCGAGTTCGCTGCAGGAACTGCTTGTGGCGCGAGCATCCAGGGTGGTTGAGCCCACGGCGACCCGGGCTGTTGAACACACACTCGACATCGAGGGTCGATCCGTTTCAGTGCGCGTAGTCACGCCGAAAGACGGCGTTGTCAACGGGGTCTATCTGTATCTTCCGGGTGGTGGTTTCTACATGAGTTCAGCGGCCAGCGCTGACGCCCGAAGTACGAGACTTGCCGACGCGGTCGGGGTGGCAGTGGTTACCGTCGATTACCGGCTTGCACCGGAATTCCCTTGGCCGGCAGCGCCGGACGATTGCGAGGCAGTCGCTTTGTGGCTACTTGATGTCGCTGCCGAACGGTTCGGGACAACCAGGCTCGCCATCGGTGGCATGTCGGCGGGAGCAACCTTGGTGACGACGACATTGCTGCGCCTTCGTGATCGAGGTCTGGCCCACTCGTTTTCCGGTGCCGTGTTGGAAGCGGGAACGTACGACGTCAGTGCTCAGACTCCCGCGGGCCGCACCATCAGCGACGAATACTTCATCGAAGCCTATGTCGGGCATGTCGATGATCGCACTCTCCCGGATATTTCTCCGACATTCGGCGACCTCAGCGGCCTGCCGCCCACCCTCGTGGTGGTCGGATCAGAAGACGTGGTTCTGGCTGAGAACCTTGCCATGGTGGCGCGGCTGTCGGCGGCCGGTAACGACGTCGACTTGCGTCTCTATCCTGTTGTCCCGCATGGATTTACAAACCATCCAACGCCTGTTGCCCGGCGTGCTGCGCTCGATATGGGTGCTTGGCTTCGGAATCGACTCGACTCCAACCCCGCGTGACAAGCACGGGCGCGGTTCAGTGTGCCGAGGGTGTAGGAGTGGCAGGAGCGGGCAATTCGGACACCTGAACAAATGTCCGGTTTTTGGGGCAAAGTCGGGACGAGGAGCGCGCCACCCTTGTAATCTCGCACGTGAGTTTGCGGGGGCGCGGGGTCGTCCAGCACAGCGAGTGAAGAGGACGACGATGACGACTGCTTACACGCGCCGCCGAGGGGCGCATTCTTTCGGAATCGCCCTCACTGCGCTGTTTACCGTGGTGGCGGCCTTGACCGGTCCCGCACACGCCTCCGCCTCGAGCGGCGACCCGCAATCGGGTTCGAGCCAGTTCGGATCGTCCGGGGAGCAACCGCCGCTGCCGGAGATCCCACCGCCGTCCGCGGCCGAGATCAGGCTCGACGAGGCGCGGAACTTCCGCGACATCGGCGGCTATCGGACTACCGACGGCAGGACTGTCCGGACAGGCCTGGTGTTCCGTTCCAACAAGCTCAGCTCGCTCAATGAGACCGATCTGGCCAAACTCACCGCCGCGAACCTGACCCTCGATGTCGATCTGCGTAACGCCTCCGAACGAACGGAGGATCCCGATCGGATCCCCGCCGGGGTCACCTACCAGGTCGCCGACGTCGTCAGCATCGACCATGGCATCGCGTTCCACGAGTTCGTTCCCCTGACCCTCGGTCGCGCGTTGATCGACGGCGCGGTCAACGGAACCTCGAACATCGGCCAGAGCATCGGCTACCCGTTCATGGTCAACTACCGTGGCTCCGATGTCGCCTTCCATGATCTGCTGACGGCGATCGCGAACAACTCCGACGGCGCAACCGTCTACCACTGCAGCGCAGGGAAGGACCGCACCGGTTGGGGTACCGCGATCCTGCTGACCATCCTCGGTGTCCCGCGTGAGGTCATCAGTGCCGACTTCATGGCGTCGAACACGTACCTGGGCCGGGACGACGCGGTGGACCTGTCGTGGCTCGATGCGGCGTACGCCCAGGTGGACCGACTCTACGGTGGTATGGATACTTACGTACGGGAGGGCCTCGGCGTCGACCAGGACACTATCGACTCTCTGCGTGCCAAGCTTCTCCTCTAGGCGCGGCCCCAGACCTCGACTTCCTGCCCACTCGGACGCTCTGCTGTCCCAGTGCGACCAATGATTACGGGAACGCGCAATTGTGTGGCGCTGCTCCTGCGGTGGGCTCGACGTTGCGGTCTCCATCATCAGGCCGCATGTCATCACCAAGTGGCGCAGGAACTTTGCTCACAAGAAGCACGCCTGATCATGCATTCGACGCTGGCCAATTGGTCAGCATCGAATCGAGAGCCTCGAGGATCCTGGACCAACTTTCGGCGCTGTCCGGTGCACTGTGGCTGAACGATCCACCTAACTCCAGGCTGGCATATCCATGGAAAACGCTGCCTAGCAACCGAACTGCGTGAGTCTGGTCGAGGTCGGTGAGGTTGTATCCGCGCAGAATCGATCGCATCATCTGCGAGTGTCTGAAGCCCGCGCTCGCTGCTGCGTCCTCCGGGGTGAGGCGCATCTGTGACGCGGCGTACCGGCCGGGGTGTGCCTTCGCGTAGTCGCGATAGACGTTCGCGAAGGCGGTCAAAGCGTCGCGGCCGGACCGACCGGCCACGGCGTCGGCAGCCTGGTCGGCCATCTCCTCCAAAGCGAGCAACGCGATTCTGGTTTTGAGGTCGTTCGAACTTTTCACGTGGGAGTACAGGCTTGCGACCTTGACGTCGAACTGCCTGGCGACTGCCGATACGGTCACGTGCTCGAAGCCGACCTCGTCGGCCAATTCCGCGCCCGCCATCGCGAGGCGGTCGGCTGTGAGTCCTGCGCGAGGCATGTCAATCGGTCCTGTTCGTTGGGAGGCTAAACCACTTGCCTAAAGAGTATAGGCAAATTACTATCAGCAGTAGCAAACTTCCGTAAACGATTTTCAGGTGAATGAAATGCACAGCCAGAGCAGCTGGATTACTACCGAAATTTCCGAGGACATCGTGCGCGGAGCCCTCGAAATCGAACGGACCGAACGCGGTGTGCTGACGCACCGCCTACCTGCCAAGGCTCGCACGCAATTCGCTGACGGGCAGATGGCAATGGCGCAATCACAACCGTCCGGAGTGCGGCTTGTATTCCGAACCAGCGCCACGAGCATCGAACTCGATACTCTGCCCACGAAAATGATCTACACCGGCGCTCCGCCGAGGCCGCAAGGGGTGTACGACCTGCTCGTCGACGGCGAACTGGCCGGGCAAGCAAGCGCTACGGGCGGCAATACGGTGACGATCGACATGGCTACCGGTACCGCTGAGAGGCAGTCCGGACCTGTCAGTATCATCCGTTTCGCGGAGCTGCCCGCGCGATCCAAGACCGTCGAGATCTGGTTGCCACACAACGAGACCACCGAACTTGTCGCATTGCGAACCGACGCGCCACTCGAACTCGCGGTTGATACGAAGCGCCGCGTGTGGCTCCATCACGGAAGCTCGATCAGTCAAGGATCCGGTGCAGAAAGTCCCTCCGGCACTTGGCCTGCTCTTGCAGCCTCCGTCGGCGGCGTGGATCTGATCAACCTCGGGTTCAGTGGCAGTGCTCTGCTGGACCAGTACACCGCCCGCGCGATGCGCGACACGTCTGCTGACCTGATCAGCATCAAGATTGGCATCAATCTGGTCAACGCAGACGTGATGCGCCTACGGGCCTTCACATCTGCAATGCACGGCTTCCTCGACACGGTTCGCGACGGTCATCCAGTGGCTCCGCTGTTGGTCGTTTCGCCCGTCTATTGCCCGATCCACGAGGACACACCGGGGCCTGGTGCCTTCGACTTCGACGCTCTTGCCAGAGGCGAAATGCGATTCGTTGCCACCGGAGATCCCGCCGAGCGGGAATCCGGGAAGCTGACGCTGCGCTCGATTCGGGAAGAGTTGGCGCGCATCGTAACCCAGCGGTCAGTCGATGATCCCAATCTGCATTACGTCGACGGGTGTGATCTCTACGGTGCCGCGGAGAACGAAGAGTTGCCGCTTCCCGATCAGCTCCATCCGGACGCTGCAACGCATCGTCTCATCGGCGAACGCTTTGCCCAACGTGTATTCGCAGACGGCGGTGTATTCGCCGGCGAGGTGTAATCGCGCAATCTGATTCGGCTCACACCACCACTCACATCACGGTGAGCCGAATCAGCGGGTACTTGCGATCGGACTTGCTCTGGTACTTGGCGATTCGGGGCTGGGCGGTGGCCACTTGGTGCCACGCATGCTCGCGATCGTCGCCTTCGAGTTCGTGAGCTGTGACTGGTACGACATTTCGGCCGGGCATCTCGATAGACACTCGATCGGGATGCGCCACCACATTCGAGTGCCAGTCCGGGTTTCGGCCGCCGCCGCCCGAAGCCACGATCAACAGACCGCCCCTGCCGTTGGACAGGTGCATCAGCGGAGTCTCTCGGGGTTGCCCGCTGCGTCGGCCTACCGTGTGCAGGATGAGGACGTCCATTCCCATGAACGTGCCTTTCCCGCGCCGAATCTTGCGATTCGTGCGGGCGTTCGCGTTCCGCTGCATCCACCGTGACAGTGCGCCGGGACCGCCGGACTTCGGTTCGCTGTGATTCCCGATGGGATCTCTCGGTGTTGGATCCGTCTGTGCCATGGTCGGCTACCTCCAGTTTGTCGGCGTGAGCGTCGTTTCGACAAACCTATGAGGCTTGCGGGCTCGGTGCTTCTCGATTTCTGATCACTGTGTTTTCCGGTCACTGTGTTTTCCGGTCACTGTGTTTTGTGATCGGAGTTCACAAGATTTGACCCTGACGTAGCGTGAGGGCTCACGATGACTTCATGACCGACACCTACCCTGCATTCGACGTCAGCCCCGTCCCTGTCCCTACGACCGATGCCGTGCCTCCGGAACAGTTCCGAGGTCTCTACGGTATGCCGATGTTCGTGTCTGTTCCGACTTCGGATCTGGCCGAATCGGCAGACTTCTGGATCCGCGGGCTCGGTTTCTTCGACCTCTTTTCGGTGCCTGATCGACTGACGCATCTGCGGCGCTGGGCATTTCAAGACGTTCTGCTCGTGCCCGGCGAGCGAGCAGATTCACCACCGTCCATCAGCGTGAGCTTTGCGTGTGTGCTGAGTCAGATCGACCAGATAGCAAAGGCGTGTGAGGAATTGCGGCCCGGATGCACCAGCGGTCCAGACCTGAAGCCGTGGAATTCACTGGAGTTGGACATCGTGACACCGGAGAACGCGCGTGTGATCATGACGGCCGCTCGTCCGTACGACCCGAACAGTGCCGAGGCCGAGCATCTGCGAGGTATGGGAATTGACGGACCCGACGACTGAACAGAAGTCTGACGCGGTGGTCTCGCGCACCGCGTCTGTCAAACTGGATGCCGTGACGGACCAACTCTTCGGAGACGAGGCAGACAGTGCTCTTACCGTCGGTGCTGCCGCATCTCGGCTGGGCATAACCGTACGTACCCTTCATCATTGGGACGCAATCGGTTTGGTGTGCCCGTCCGGGCGCAGTGACGGTGGCTACCGGCTGTACACCGACGCCGACCTCGGCCGAATTGGTCGCGTACTTGTCTACCGCGACGTGGGCTTGTCGCTCGACGAGATCGGGATATTGCTCGAATCGCCGGCAGCCCACGTGGATGAAACACTGCGCGGGCAGCGCGCCGAGTTGCGACAACGGATTGCCGACTTGGAGCAACGGGGCGAGTCCTTGGATCGCATCATCGATGCCAGGAAGTCCGGTGTGCTGTTGCCGGCAGACGAGCAGGTGTCGATCTTCGGCCGACACTGGCAGCCGTCATGGGGGCCGGAGGCGCACGAGCGTTGGGGTGACAGTGCGCAGTGGGCGCAGCACGCGGAACGGTCGGCGGGTAGGACCGCTGAGGATTGGCAGAAGATCACCGACTGCGTCGAGACGCTCAACGAAGATCTGGCGTTGGCGTGCCGCGCGGGTGTCGAACCGGGAAGCGCCGAGGCGAATTCGCTGGCAGAACGCCACCGAGCGTCGATCGGGGTCTACTTCGACTGCACACATTCGATGCAGGTGTGTCTGGGGCGGATGTACGTGGCCGATCCGGGATTCTCCGAGTTCTACGACGCGCTGTTCTACGAGACGGTCGAGGCCGGTCTGACCGCGTGGCTCCGCGCTGTCATCGATGCGAACGCTCTGGCCCATGGAGTTGTCCCCGAATCGGCGACATGGGTGTGAGTGAGCTGGTGGTCGCTCGTCAGTCCAAAGACGCGCAGGCAGTGCACCACGGTCGGCCGTCGACCCCGGGGGCACGATGGGGTACTGCGATGCGCGCGGCCAAAATGCAGCTTTCGTTGTCGTGATAGACGTCGAGATCCGAAGGAACCGTCGAGTGGAACGCCGGGACCTTCATGTCTACCTCCGTTGTCACTCGCCAGAGAGTTGGCTCGTTGCGGTAATCCTCCCACCCCAGCGATCATCTCGCCTGTCGGAAGAAGCACGTGTCAAGGCGGGGGCCGACACCTGCTGTCCTCGCCGCGCGATCATGGAGCCGCACAGCGGTTTACAGGTGTGAGAGCCTGATCACCCTTCCGGCCGAACCGATGCGCACTGCGCGCGCGGTGTGATCTTCGACGGCGCTCACCGCAGAGAATCGCACAGGGATAGGCTGGACGAATGCGTGGAGAGTACAAGGTTCCTGGTGGAAAACTGGTCGCGGTCGACGTCGAGGTGGCGGACGGTCGGCTGGCCGAAGTCGCAGTCTCGGGGGACTTCTTCCTCGAGCCCGACAGTGCGCTCGACGACATCAACGCGGCGTTGCGCGGAATGCCAGCCGACTCGGATGCAGAACAGTTGGCACAAGCTATCTCCAGCGCGCTCGACGAGTCCGTCTCGATGATCGGCTTCACGCCGCAGTCGGTCGGTATTGCGATCCGGCGCGCACTCGGTCACGCCACGAGTTGGGCGGATCACACGTTCGACCTCATCCCACCGGTGGTTCTGGACCCAGCGATGCACGTCGCGCTGGACGAGGTCATCGCGCGTGAGGTGGCATCGGGTGAGCGTCCGCCGACACTGCGATTCTGGGACTGGGACTCGCCCTTGGTCGTGATCGGATCGTTCCAATCCGTGCGTAACGAGGTCGACTCCGAGGCTGCTGCGCGGCACGGCATCGGCGTGGTGCGCCGAATCTCCGGTGGCGGCGCGATGTTCATGGAACCTGGCAACTGCATCACGTACTCGTTGGCAGTACCGGCGTCGTTGGTCGAAGGTTTGAGTTTCGAGCAGTCCTACGCGTTTCTCGATCAGTGGGTGATGGGAGCGCTGGCCGAGGTGGGTATCAACGCTCGGTACGTGCCGCTCAACGACATCGCCTCGGACAAGGGCAAGATAGCCGGCGCCGCTCAGAAGCGATTCGCGTCCGGCACCGTGCTCCATCACGTGACCATGGCCTACGACATCGATGCGGAGAAGATGACGCAGGTGCTGCGAATCGGGCGAGAGAAGATGTCGGACAAGGGAACCAAGAGCGCAGCCAAGCGGGTCGATCCGCTGCGTTCTCAAACCGGAATGACGCGTGCAGCGATCCTGGAGTCGTTTGCGCAGCACTTCCGCGGCCAGTACGACACCCGTGACAGCGACTACACGGACTCGGAGTTGGAGCAGGCTCGCAAGCTGGTGGACACGAAGTTCAGCACCGAAGCGTGGACTCACCGCGTCCCCTGACGCCGTTGTCTCGAGACACCGACAAACCGGGACGAGACCCGAGAGGTCTCGTCCCGGTCGACCTAGCTGGCCGGAGTCGTTGAGTTTGCCCCGAGAAGTTCAGCGTCGTCGTCGACGACGGAGTTCCTCTTCGGAATGGTGAAAGTTGCGCTCACACACAGGATTGCGATGACGAAGCACGCCAGCGTGTACCAGAGGTTCCCGACTGGATCTCCAGCGCTGGTGGAACCGTCGACTGCGTCGAAGAAGTCCGGAAGCGCACTCGCCCACAGTACGGCCATGACAACCAGGTACACGACGCTGTAAATCTGGACGAACCTGTTGGTGTGTGCAGGAGCGTTCGATTCTGCCGAGCGCAGGTTTCTCCACTGGCGGACGAGAACCACGATCGCGACCACTGTGAGGACGGCGAGTTCCGCCGCATAGAGGAACCCACGAACGGTGTCACTGCCCATCCCGAAGACCGTCGCCGGGAGCGGGAGAATGAACGTACCCAGCGAGGCCAGCAGGCCGATCACGATGGTGCGCCAAACCAACTGAAGCCCGGAGAAGTGCTTGCCGGCATCGACATGCCGTCCGACGAAGTACTGGACGCAGAATGCCAACGACATCGGCCACAACGCGGCGAAGACGACCACGCTGGGGAGTGGAACCGCGTCGAACATGGGTTGGTTGATCGGGTTCGACGTCGACCACTCCCACCACCGCAACTGGGGTCCGAGGTGATCGAAGATTTCGTAGAATGCATGGTGGACGAAGCCGACGCAGACTGCGCCCAGCAGTGGACCGTATTTGCGGAAAACGCCGAGCATTCTGACTATTTCGAAGGCCAACGTCGCCATGAGCGGGTAGATGGCAATGATGTACAGCGGCAGTCGACCCCACATGAAGTCGACGGTGAACACGTTGTGCGCGAACATCGTGTCCACTTGTTCTTCGATGCCGAAGGCTGCCGGGAAGTACAGCGGAGGCTCGATGATGAACAGGTAGGCGGTGGCGCCGAACCAAAGGACCAGGTTGGTGGGGTCGCCGTTGCGGCGCAGTCGCACGATCGCCAAGACCAGTGCGAGTACCGAGCCGACGATGATCGTCCATTCGAGTACGGGCAGGGTCCAGTTCTCGAGGGCCGCCGGGTTACGGAACTCGACGAGTCCACCTGCTTCCTGACAGGAGAAACCGAGTTCTGTTGCCAGTTGGGCAAACGTGGGGGAGCAGTGCTCTGCCATCAGTTGGCCCCTGACGTGATCGACTCTTGTGCCTGAGATTCGGCGGTGTACCAGCGTGTGCAGTCGTAGCCGTCGTCGTAACGCTTGAACCACTGGTCGGCCAGTGCGGGGAGCTTCTCGTGGTCCGGGTTGTGATTGGGCATCTGGCTGCGGAAGACTCCGCCGAGCGCGACGAGTTGTTCGCCGAGTTGTAGGTGATCGAAGGCGCGGGGCATGGTGCCCTTGGTCAGGTAGGGCGCAAACGACGTCAGAATCTTCTGCTTGGTGCGGTGCATGGCGAACATCGACAGTGAGTCGACTTGCCGTTCGGAGAGTGGAACGTGCTGGTTGAACCCTGCACAGGCGATGCGAATCACCTTCATGACGTGCGCGAAGATCGACGGCGCCATTCGCATCCGGTAAAGCTCGCTTCCGACAACGGAATTGAAGATGATCAGTGCCGAGCTGCGATGCTCGACCTCCTCGACGAAGTGCCAGATGAACAGTGACGCGACGCGGTCGTCTCCCGGACGGAACAAGGTCGCCTCGTTGTCGAGCATCAGTTTGAACACCGGTGTGAAGGTCGCCTCCAGATCTGCGGTGTACGCGAGCCGGTAGTTCAACGAGGTCGCCTCGGTGAGCAGATCGAATTCACCGATCACGGCGTCGAGTGTGTTCTGCAGTCCGGGGTATCGCCTGATCAGAGCTTTCACATGTTGGCGGTGGGCGGTCGAGTGGTGGCCTTCTTGACGCATGAATGCCACGGCTTCCTCGGCGACCTCCGGATCGCTGATCCGCGACTTGGTTTGCATGATCATCTTCACGATCATTTTCTCGAAACCGATGGCCAGGAACGAGACCGCGTTGGACATGCTCGACCAGGCCGGATTCTCCGGGTTCCACAGGAAGGGAACGTCATGATCCTCGAATCCGAAATCCATCTTTCGGGGCTGAAGGTTGGTCACTTGTCGAACCTCGTCTTTCGGAGGGGCTGGTCAGGTGGCCGCTCTGGCACTCGAAGCCACGTGTGGCGGTAATCATACATATTGGTGTGCAGTTGTATGTTCACTTTTTGATGACGAACGTGAATTCGAGGAACGCAGATGCAAAACCTGCCTGTGTTAGCCTGTGGCTCTTGGACTTCGAGCGCAAGACATGGTTCGAGCCTCGTTCGAGCGAGGAAGTGGGCAGTGGCACGAAGGCGTGGGTGGGGCGGCAATCCACCGGTCAACGACGAAGATGCGTCTCGTCGAATTGTCGAGGCCGCGGTCGAGCTGATCGGTCGGACGAGTTCGGAAATCAGCATCGGCGACGTCGCGGAGTCACTGGGCGTGATCCGGCAGACCGTGTATCGATACTTCCCCAGCGCCGACGCTCTGATGCGGGCAGCGGCGATCGCGTCGGTCGACGGCTACCTCGATCGACTCACCACACACGTGAGCGGCATCGAAGATCCCGTCGAGGCGATGACCGAGGGTGTTCTCTACACACTGACTCAGGTCCACCGAACACCGCATC
The DNA here is from genome assembly GCF_046097995.1 of Rhodococcus sp. 5A-K4. Lineage (NCBI taxonomy): Bacteria > Bacillati > Actinomycetota > Actinomycetes > Mycobacteriales > Nocardiaceae > Rhodococcus > Rhodococcus sp. 5A-K4. The sequence goes on along the minus strand of NZ_JBJURM010000008.1, from coordinate 231,905 downwards.
TCGGCATCCTTCTCACAAGCACGAATACGAGTCTGCACCCGGAGGGTCTGACCTCTCAGGAGGCGCAAGCCTTCGGAATGGCGATGATCAACCGCTTCGACGTGGACTGGGTGCATTACGGCTACGACGACGCGTCACTTCAGGAACTGGTCGAATACGTCCTGCGGACGATGCAGTCGTTTTTCCTCGCGCCTGGCGACCCACCGCGGAGCGATGAGGAACTGCGGCGATACCTACGGCGCTGGATGGGTTCTGCGATCATCGCCCAGGCAAATTCTGTCAGCGATGACTCGATCAGCGCAGAACTATCGTCAAAGCAACGGCACTGACGCACGCGGCGATGACGACGGTCAGTGCGAACAGGTCGGCGAGCTGAGGGCGCTTGGGGTACGCCGCAATCAGTCCAGTGCCCCCGCGAGCGGAGATTGCTTCGCCCATTTCGGCAGACCGCCGAATTGCCACGGACATGGTTGTGGTGATCAGGTCGACTATCGAATTGTCGGCCGCGCTGTTCACCACAGCTTTCGGGCGCAGTCGTCGCGCCGCTACCAGGGTGAGCATCTCGTCGATCAACAGCGGAAGTGAACGAATGCAGAGGGCGGTCGCGATGGCCCACTCGTCGACCGGGATCTTGAATATTCGCAGCGGTCTACCGAGCGTTGCCAGTGCCGGCGCCACGTCGCTCATCGACGTGGTCCACGCCAACATCAGTGAGACGCAGAGCAATACAAGACCGAACGTCACAGCTTGCAGGTAGATGAACACCGCGTCGATGCCGATCGGAAGGTTGATCAACGCGCCGAGCAGGATCAGCGCCCACAACCACCACGGGGGTCGGGGAACTGAAGTCGGGGGGATGCGTCCGATCACCGCGGTCAGCAACAACAATCCCAGTACGACGCCGATCGCCGGCCAGGACGGCGCGGCCACGACCACGATGCTGACGAGAACGACGGCAACGATCTTCGTTCCGGCCCACAATCGGTGGATCGGCGATGAAGTCGGGACTTCGCGCAGAAGTGTTGTCACGTCGTCGATCCTTCCAAGGCACTGCTGGCGGCAGGGTCGAGGATGCGACCCTGCGACAGTCGAATTGTTCTGCTGCAGACGGCGTCCATGCCGTCGACATCGTGGGAGATGACGACTACTGCGGTTCCGTTCCGACGAATCCACCTGAGTACGTTCAGGATTTCGTGTCGGCCGGGTGGATCGAGACCGGCCAATGGTTCGTCGAGGATGAGTACTCGGGGTTGGCGGACGAGGAGACCGGCCAGTACGACGCGTCGCATCTGTCCGCCGCTCAACTCGTCGATACTGCGGCCGGCGATGTGACGGTCGAGTCCGACGGCGTCGAGCGCCCAGGAGACTTGCACCGATCCGATCTCCGGACCACCGGCGGCCTCGATGTCTTCGGCGACGGTTCGGCGTTGCAGCTGCAGCCTCGAGTGTTGGAACGTCAGACCGACAGTGCCGAGCTGACGCGAGACGGGTTTGCCGTCGAAGACCGCGGTTCCCCGGCTCGGTGCGATCAAGCCCGCCATGATCCAGGCCAGGGTCGATTTACCGGAACCGTTGCCGCCCAGGACCAGTAGTCCGTCCCCGTCTCCGATGGTCAGATTCACGTCCGAGAGTGCGCGCCGCGACCACGGAGTCCGGTCGTTGTAGGTGTGGGTGACATCGGTGAGTTGGAGGACCGTTCGAGTGCCGGCCGGCCACGGCGCAGACGGCGGACCCGCGAACGTCGACGTCATCCAACCGGGTTGGTGATCGATCTGCCGTCCGCGTTGTAGCTGAATCACCCGATCTGCGTTGCGGGTGTCGGCGTGGTGATGGGTGACCAGAACCACGGCCATCGGATGGCGCCGGGGCAGTTCGGCGAGGAGCGAGACCAATTCCTCCCGGCCGGCCTGATCGACCATCGCGGTGGCTTCGTCCGCGATCAGCAGAGCGGGGCGCCGCGCCAGCGCGGCAGCAACCGCCAGACGTTGCATCTCGCCGCCGGACAGCCCTGAGGTCTCGCGCATGCCCATGCCGGCGAGTCCCACCTCGGCCAGCAGTGCATCGACGTCGGGATGCGACTCGGGCGGAAGCCCCCAGACGACGTCATCGGCGACGCGGGTTCCGAGGATCTGGCTCTCGGGACGTTGGAGGACGACGGCGGTTCCGCCGTGTCGACCGAGACCGGCGGACCCGGGCCTCGTCAGGGTCCCGACGGTCGGTGCGCGACCGGCGAGCAACCGGGTGAGTGTGGACTTGCCCGAGCCGTTGTGGCCGACGACGGTGACGAACTCTCCTCGTCGGACCGTGAAGTTGACGTCGACGAGCGCCGGCGTCGATGCACCCGGATAGGTGAAGCCCACGTGATCGAAAGTGACCGGCAACGGATCGATCGGACGGTCGTCGGGTGCTGTCTGGAGCGGGTCGGCCGAGGGGAGTGCAGCCAATCGATCGAGTACGGCGCCGAGGACAAAATAGGAGACGACGGTGCTGAGGACGATTCCGGAGATGATCGACACGCCGATCCACAACCACCAGTAGTCGATGATCGAGCCGATGCTGTTCTCGATCCATTCGGCTGCGCCGACCAGCGTGGGGGCACGCTTCAAGATTGCGGCCACGCCCAGTGCGGTGTTCTCCAGCGAGGTCAACAACAAGGTGCGCAGGGGCGCGAGAACAAGCAACAGGACTATGGAGAACAACGCCAGCGCGGGTCCGATGACAAGCGACGACAGCAACGCGGAGACGAAGCCGAGACCCCGCCGCTTGACCGTACCGATGATTCCGCCGAGGAGAGCGCTCAGCGCGACCGCCGCCGCAGATCCCGAACCCGCTGCGACGAAAGCGACCGCAGTAGCCGAGACGCCGGCCGTCATCACGGCGCGGACTCGAAAGCGCTGGGCAACAATTCCCATCGGAACGGCGGCCACGAGGTTCAGGGCGCTGGCCATGGGGATGACCGTGGCAATGACGGACAACGCGACCGTGAATCCGGCCATGACGGCACCCGTTGCCAACTCGAGTGGTCGAAGGTTGCCGGTTTCGCGGACTTGCGGACGGTTGCTCACTACGTCCAGTGTGCCAGTGGTGACATAACTCCTGCCCGACTGATGGTGAGCGCATCGGCACGATTGCGTAGGCTTCACCTCAAACAATGCATCGGACGGAGCGTGGAAGACGTGAGTGCAGCACCCATCAGGGTCGGGGTTCTGGGAGCCAAGGGCAAGGTCGGTCGAGCGATCTGCGAGGCAGTGGAAGCTGCTCCCGATCTGGAACTTGTCGCTCAGGTCGATACCGGTGATCGCATCGAGACGTTCGTCGACACCCGCACTCAGGTAGTCGTCGATTTCACGCACCCCGACGTCGTCATGGGAAATCTGGAATTCCTCGTGGCCAACGGAATTCACGCCGTGATCGGCACCACCGGTTTCGACGAGTCCAGGCTTGCGACTGTGCAGTCCTGGCTCGACGAGCAGCCTGCAACGGGTGTTCTGATCGCCCCGAACTTCGCCATCGGTGCTGTGTTGTTGATGCGTTTCTCGGCTGCCGCGGCGCGCTTCTTCGATTCCGTCGAGGTCATCGAACTTCACCACCCCAACAAGGCAGATGCTCCCTCGGGCACCGCATACCGAACGGCCGCCATGATCGCCGAAGCTCGCGCGGAAGCAGGCGTCGGACGCAGCCCTGACGCCACCACGACCGAGCTCGAGGGTGCGCGCGGAGCCGACGTCGACGGAGTCCGGGTTCACTCCGTGCGGATGGCCGGACTGGTCGCGCATCAGGAAGTGATTCTCGGAACTCAGGGCGAGACGCTGACCATTCGCCACGACTCGATCGACCGGAATTCGTTCGCGCCGGGCGTTCTGCTCGGTGTCCGCCAGATCGGGTCACGTCCGGGCCTGACGGTCGGTATCGATTCCTTCCTCGATCTATGAACAAGACCACCCGCACCCTCGCGCTGATCGTTGCGATCTGTATCGCGCTCGCGGTGTACTTCGTATTGCTCGGTCAGCGCGGAATCCAGCTCATCCAAGACGGAGGCGGCGCCGCGATCGGTCTCGGGATCGGCGTGCTGATCCTGCCGTTCCTGGGGCTGTGGCTCGTCATCGCCACCCTTCGTGCCGGCTTCACACACCAACGCCTCGCGCAGCAGATTCACGACGAGGGCCTCGCTGTCGATGCGTCTTCACTTCCGAAATTGCCTTCGGGCCGGATCGAGCGGGCGGCTGCCGACGAGTTGTTCGCTCAGATCAAGGTCGACTGGGAAGCAGACCCGGACAACTGGAAGCAGAACTTCCGACTCGCTCGCGCCTACGACTATGCCGGTGACCGAAGCCGGGCACGGGAAACCATGCGCCGCGCAGTGGAACTGGAACGTCGGTCGCGAGGTAAGTAGTTTCTCCCTGCTGTGAACAGGGGTCTGCTGGGATGCTACCGCTCCGGAACTGTTGCGGGAGAAGACGGATCCGGAGTGGTGGGGTCGAATGGCGGCGGGTTGTTCGGGTCGAAGCTAGTCATCGGCACCGAACACGTCGCGCCCACTTCGGGATACGTGTTCGGGTTGACTCGTAGCGCCGAGACGAATTGATCGATGCGAGCGTCCTCAGCGTTGTCGAGTTTGAGTTGACGGCCCCAGGACTGCAGCGAGATCGGCGAATCCAGGGTCGGATACGGCGACATCAAGGTGTAGCTCATGCCTTCGACTCGCTGTGCCAAGCGCGCCTGATCCTCACTCGAGACCAGGTCGGGGTTGTACGTGATCCACACTGCCCCGTGCTCGAGGGAATGGACCGCATTCTCGGTTCGAATGGCTTGCGGGTAGACAACTCCGGTGCAGTTTGCCCAGACCGAATCATGGCGACCACCGAAGGGCGGTGAATGTGTGTACGCCACACGTTCGTTCGGCCGTACGTGTTGAGCTGCCGGGTAGTCGACCGTGACAACTCCGTCGATGGATTCGGACGGATCCGGATTGTCGACGCTCGGAACAAACGCATCCGGTCGAGGTGTTCCTTCGAGAGAATTCGCGCACGAAGCCAGCGCGAGAACTGTCGAGATCGCCACTGTTGCTCGAAGTTGTTTGTTCACTCGGCCATGATAGCGGCGCCTGTCCGCTTTCCCGAGACGTGAATCGACTACGACCCGAGAGAGCTTGTGGTTCCGCCCGAGCGCGCGATGTCACTGGCGCCTCGAAGAATTCGGAGCGGAGGCAGCGGCCCTTGGTATGCCTCGGAGCCACTGATCAGATCACCGGCCGCGTCGAACGCGATCGCTTCACCTTGTGGCTCGTCGGGAAGGGGCACACGAATAGGATTGGTGGTCAAGGCTTTCGCGACATCGCCGTCGGGAGCTGTGTAGAGGTAGACATCGGTGTAGGTGCGCAGCGCTACCACCGTGCCGTCTTTGCTCACGGCGCCTCCGGTGACAGCCATCGTTCCGGCATGGGGGACCGGTCCACCGGAAGTGAGGGTGGGAGTAAATCTGAGCTGACCTACCTTGGCCAACATGGTCGGCGACGCCGTACTCAGATCCTGAACCTGCTGTCGTTCAGCGGTTGTGTAGACCACGCTTGCGCCCAGGTAATCCTTGGTGACGATGACGGGAAGCCCGTTGCTCTGGATCAGCAGTGTCTCGGCATCGTGCGCCCCGTCCGGATAAACCAGGGGGTAGGAGGTCGCGGCACCTGAAGTCGGATCGAGTTCGATCAGCCCGATCGACGTTCGTACCGCGTTGTTGTCGCCGATGTCTGCCAGCCACAGGTGGCCGTCGGGAGTCGACGAGAGATCCTCGATATCGACACGAGGGGTGCCCACGTTGATCCAGCGCTGAACGTGGCAGTTCGAATCGAGTTCGGCGACTCGATCATCGGAACCGCTGTCGCCGATTGCGTATATCCCGGCCGCGGTGACGGTGAGTCCGGACAGCTCGTAAAGGCCTGCATCGGTGGGTGTGCACAGTACGTCGAAGACGCGCGCGGCCTGTTGCGCCGCCGCCGGAACAGTGTGAACGCCGACGACTGCTGCGGCGAGAAGAACCGATCCGGCAGCCGCACCGACTGAATGGGCGAGCGGGCGATTCCACATCACGATGCAGTCCTCCGGGCCGAAGAATCGGGACTTAGTACCCAGAGAATACTGGACGTCCGTCTCACTTTGTCCGAATTCCAAGAAATCGCGCATGCCGGGACGTCGTGATGCGTCAGTGATTCGCTGAGTGAATGTTGGTGCAGGAGGGGATACTCGACTCACCGGAGATCGGCGGCAACGAGCAGGAAGTGACGAAGCGATGGCGAAGCGTGATTCCGAAAAGCAAGGCGCAGATTCCCCGTCTCAGTTGATCGACCAGCGAATCGAGGAACTCGGAGACTGGCGGGGCGAGATGCTCTCCCGGATACGAACTCTGATCAAAGAGGTGGATCCGGATGTGGTGGAGGAATGGAAGTGGCGAGGAGTTCCCGTGTGGTACCACGCCGGAATGATCTGTACCGGTGAGACTTACAAGAGTGCAGTGAAGGTGACTTTTGCCAAAGGCGCATCACTCGACGACGCCTCAGGTCTCTTCAACTCCAGCCTCGAGGGCAATACGAGACGGGCGATCGATTTTCACGAAGGTGAAGCCGTCGACGAAAAGGCGTTCAAGGCACTCGTTCACGCCGCGATTGCCCTGAACACCTCGAAGAAGTGATGCCTGGTCAGAGCTGATGTTCAGCGAGGTCGAACGCACTGAGTAACGTGCGGAATTTTGTACTGGTCTCTATCAGCTCGATTTCCGGATCGGAGGAAGCGACGATTCCGCCGCCTGCGTACGCCCGCGCCGAGAGGCCGTCTGCTGCAATCTCGGCGCAACGAATAGCCACCATCCACTCGCCGTCTCCGGTTCGGTCGCACCAGCCCACGGCACCGGCGTAGAACCCGCGGTCCCCTTCGGTCGCGGTGATGTGCTCGCGTGCGGCGCCCGTCGGTGTTCCGCAGATAGCGGGGGTCGGGTGCAGCGCCATTGCCAGCTCGAGCGAGGTCAGGCTCGGATCGGCCAGGACACCTTCGATCTTGGTCCCGAGGTGCCACAGTTGCGGTGTCCGAAGGAGTTCCGGTGCGCTGGGTGCAGTGAATGATGTGCACAGTGGTCCGAGTATCGCGCTGATGGAGTCGACGACAAACGCGTGTTCGGCGAGATCTTTGGTCGACGCGCGGAGTTGCTCGGCATTCGCCTCGTCCTGATCCGAATTCGGGTGCCGTGCAATCGAGCCCGCCAAGGGGTGGCAGGTGACGACGTCGCCTCGCCGTTCGATCAGAACCTCGGGTGTCGAGCCGACCAGCGAACGCCCGCGGTACTTTCCTCCGGCGGGGGACAAGTCGACGCAGAAACCGTTGTGCGCGTGATCGAGTGCAATCAGTTTCTCGGCCAGAGCGGCGGGAAAGATCGTGGACTCGGCCTCGATGGTCAGGGAGCGTGCGAGGACAACTTTGTCGAGTTCGCCTGCTCGAAGACGTTCGATGGCGCCGCGGACTCTGTCGGTGTGGATCTGCGGGCTGGGTTCGAATCCGGCTACCCGCGAAGTGGGTAGCGTCGGTACGTTCGAGTGATATAGATCACCGCGGATTCGTGTGAAACTCAGTGGCGCGGTGAGGGCGGACGGCGTCTCCGGTGAGAACGGCAGGGCGCCGACGACCGAGTCGATGCGGCCCGTTTTGAGGGCTTCAGCGGCGTCGAAGGCGGAGTCGAATTCTTCGACTACTCCCGAAGTGCGGATCGACGTTTGCCTACGTGAGAGCAGGAAAACGGAGTTCGTTCCATTGTCAGTCCGGTTGTTGCGCAACGGGAATTCGGAGACTTCGGCGAGTGCTGACATGGACACCCTTCCAGTTCGACAGGATTACTTGCTATGTTGAGGCTAGCCTTAGTTCGGGTGAATTTGTGTCGTGAGCATCCGGGTTGTGTACTTCCGTACCGTTATGGTTAGGCTGGCCTAAAGTAAAGGCGTGCGGACGGGGTCGACACGAGGGGTGGGTTGGCTCGATCTGAGCGCGTCGACCACTACTCGAGGAGACCGATGAGCAACACCGTGGACCGTGACCAGATCGTGCGCGACGTCGCCGAGGTTCTGTCGATGAGGGCAGAACAACTCGGCGACGACGCGGACCTGGGTGACGAAGGCCTGGACTCGGTTCGCTTGATGACGCTCGTCGAACGCTGGCGAGGAGCGGGCGCGGATGCCGACTTCGCGGAGTTGGCAGAAGAACCGACCATCAATGCCTGGGTTCAGGTGCTGTGCCCGCAGTGAGCGATCGCCGAATTGCCGTAGTCACCGGTGCGGCGGCGGGGATCGGCGCCGCAGTGGCCCGGACTCTTGCGCGCGACGGGTATTCGCTGGCACTTCTCGATCGCGACGACGTCGAACTGAAGCGGGCAACTGCGGAATTGGCAGAAGCAATCGTCGAAGGCGCCGATATCGAGAGTCACGTCGTGGACGTGACCGATCGGCAGGCAGTCGACGCTGCAGTGGCCTCCACGATGGATACGTTCGGCCGGATCGACGCGCTCGCGCACGTCGCCGGAATTCTGGACACCGGATCGGTGCTTGACTCCGATCCAGACCAGTGGCGGAAGATATTCGGCGTCAACGTATTCGGATTGCTCAACGTTCTGCAAAGTGTGGGACTGGAAATGCGTCGCCGGCGGGCCGGGTCGATCGTGGTGGTCTCGTCCAACGCGGCCGGTGTCCCACGTATCGGGATGGGTGCTTACGGTTCGTCCAAAGCTGCTGCCACCATGTTGGTTCGAACCGCGGGCCTGGAGTTGGCTGTCGACGGGATTCGTGTCAACGTTGTCGCTCCGGGTTCCACAGACACAGCGATGCAGCGGTCATTGTGGTCGGACCCTTCCGACGATTCGGGTGCCGACGCGGTCATCGAAGGCAATCTGGCGGGTTATCGCCTGGGCATTCCGCTCGGAAAACTTGCCACCGCAGACGATATCGCGGACTCGGTGCACTTCCTGCTGTCCGACCGGGCGGCCCACATCACCATGCAGGCGCTGTACGTCGACGGCGGAGCGACGCTCAAAGCGTGAGATGTATTTGCTGACAGCACTTTCGAAGAGGAGTCACTTGCATGACATCGAGGATCGCTCGCGAGCCCTTGGCGCCCGTCGCACAGTATCCACCCGAATTGGTGACGCATTATCGGGAACGAGGCTATTGGACTGACGAGACGCTGGCCGGATTCATCACGGCCGCGGCCGCACGGCATCCCGACAACGAAGCGGTGGTAGGCAGCGATGCCACTGGGGCACAAACACGGCTTACGTATATCGACCTCGATCGTCGCAGCTCGGCAGTGGCCGGAGGCCTGTCCGGGTTGGGTGTTCGCGCCGGTGACCGTGTGCTTCTGCAGCTACCGAACATCGTGGAATACGTCGAAGCATTGTTCGGTGTGTTGAAGCTCGGCGCCCTGCCGGTATTCGGGTTGCCGGCGCATCGCCGAACCGAAATCGGATACTTCTGCCAGTTCGCTGATGTCGCTGCCTATATCGTCGCAGACCGTCATGGCGGGTTCGACTACCGCGCACTGGCGCGTGAGGTGAACGAAGGCCTCGAGACTCCGCCTGTTGTGATCGTGGCCGGTGACCCCGAAGAGTTTGTCGGTTTCGATTCGCTACGCGGATACGAGATTCCCGTTCTTGCCGACGTCGATCCGTTGTCGGTCGCCTTTCTTCAGCTTTCCGGTGGCACGACCGGTGTTCCGAAGCTGATTCCGCGAACGCACGCCGACTACCTCTACTCGGTGCGGGCATCCAACCCGATCTGCGGCGTCGACGATTCGACGCGCATGTTGGTGGTTCTCCCTGCTGCGCACAATTTTCCGATGAGTTCGCCGGGCATTCTCGGTGTCTTCCACGCGGGCGGCACCCTGGTTCTGGCGCCGGACACCATGCCGTCCACAGCTTTCGGTCTGATCGAATCAGAGCGAGTCACGCACGCGTCGCTGGTTCCACCGATCGCATTGGCCTGGATGGCCGCCCCCAGCAAGGCAGATCACGACCTGTCGAGCTTGCGGGTTCTCGGCGTCGGCGGAGCGAAGTTCAGCGCCGAAGCTGCCGCACGCGTACCCACGGAGCTGGGCTGCACCCTTCAGCAGGTGTTCGGCATGGCTGAGGGTTTGGTCAACTACACCCGCCTCGACGACACGCAAGAATTGATCGTCAGCACGCAGGGCCGGCCCATTTCACCGGACGACGAGGTTCGTGTAGTCGATGACGATGGCGCGCTCGTCGAGCCCGGAACCACGGGGCACTTACTGACTCGGGGGCCATACACGATCCGTGGCTATTACCGGGCGGATGCGCACAATGCCGAGGTCTTCGACGCCGAAGGTTTCTATCGCACCGGCGATCTGGTCAGCGTCACCGATACGGGACACCTGATTGTCGAGGGCCGCGCAAAGGACCAAATCAACCGCGGCGGCGAGAAGGTGGCCGCCGAGGAGATCGAGAACCACCTGCTCTCGCATCCTGCTGTCCACGATGCGGCCGTCGTCGCTGTTCCCGACGAGTACCTGGGCGAGCGAACCTGCGCCGTTCTGGTGATTTCCGGAGATGCACCGACCGTCGGCGAGATCAAGCGATACATACGAGGCCGAGGCGTTGCGGCGTACAAGGTTCCGGATCGAGTGGAGTTCGTGACCGAGTTCCCCGTCACCGGCGTCGGAAAGACCAGCAAGGCGGCCTTGCGCCGTGTTCTCAGCGAATCGATTGCCGCACAGACTCTGTCGAGTTGATCGGTTCCCACCCCCACATTTTCGAGGAGATTCATCATGGCGCTACCCACAGCAGTGCGATACGAGATGCCCACCGAGTTTCCGCAGAATCGGGTCGACTGGACTCTCGATCCTTCCCGAGCGGTGCTGCTTCTGCACGACATGCAGGAATATTTCGTGAACGCGTACGACCGAAGCGTCGACCCGCTCCAAACCGTGGTTCCGAACATCGACCGGCTTCGTTCGTCGGCGCGAGCTGCCGGAATCCCGATCGTCTACACCGCGCAACCCGGTGATCAGGATCCCGAGGAGCGTGCGTTGCTGTCGGATTTCTGGGGACCGGGTCTGAAGGCAGATCCCGCTCACACCGACGTGATCGCCGAGTTGGCTCCGCATCCGGACGACGTGATGCTCACAAAATGGCGCTACAGCGCCTTCATCAAAACGGATCTGCGTGAGCGGCTGCGCGAGAGTGGGCGTGACCAGCTGATCATCACCGGAATCTATGCCCACATCGGTTGCCTGACTACCGCTTTGGACGGGTTCATGCAAGACGTGCAGATCTTCTTCGTGGGCGACGCGGTGGCCGACTTCTCCCTGGGCGAGCATGTCGGCGCCCTCGAGTACGCGGCCGGGCGCTGCGCCTCGGTCACCCGAACCGATGACCTGGTCAAGGCGATGAGCGCGGAAACGGTTTCGGCGTAGGCGTGAACGGCGACGGGTGCGCCACCCGTCGCCGTATTGTCAGGTGCGTGAAGACTTTGTTGGTGGTTCACCACTCGCCCTCGCCGACAACCCACGAATTGTTGGATGCAGTCCTGGCCGGGGCTCGCGATCCCGAGATCGAGGGCGTCGAGGTGAAGGTGGTGCCGGCGTTGGCGGCGACGGTGCCCGACGTCCTCGCTGCTGACGGCTATCTTTTCGGTACCACCGCCAATTTCGGTTACATGTCGGGCGCGCTGAAATACTTCTTCGATACCACGTACTACCAATGCCTCGGTGCGGTGTCGGATCGGCCGTACGGCCTGTGGGTTCACGGCAACAACGACACTGCTGGTGCCGTGTCGTCGGTGCGCAAACTCGCGACAGGGCTCGGGTTGGTCGCGGTGGCGGATCCGCTCGAAGTGACTGTGAGCGTGGACAAATCTGTCCGCGATGGTTGTTATGAACTGGGCGGAACCGTCGCAGCAATGCTGATGGACTAGCCTTCACTTTCTCGTTTCGGTTCACGAAAGAGACTGTCCCGCAAGCGGTTGTAGAAGTTCGTGTCCTCTGGTGAACGCGTCGGGAGCCGTCGGTTCTCGGGTCACCGGCGAGGCGGATTCCCCGATTCATCGACATTTAGTTTAGGCTACCCAAAACGACGTTAGGTCACCCTTGGGTGACGTGTGTCCACAGACGAGGGGATCAGTGTGAGCGTTCTTCCAGGTTCGAACTCCGGAGCGGCAAACGAAGCTACGTTTGCTCTCACAGGAGCTCAACTCGGGATTTGGAACGCACAGAGGCTTGATCCCGAATCTCGGAGCTATCTCGTCGGTGAGGTGCTCGAAATCTCGGGCGACGAACCGATCGACACCGAACTTCTGACGGCCGCCATCAGGGCGACGATCGGCGAAGCCGAAACCATGCGGCTGCGGATGATCGAGACGGCGGATGGCCCGCGTCAGTACATCTCCGACGAGCCGGTTGGCGTCATCCCGATCACCGACGTCCGTGACGAGCGCGATCCCGTAGCCGTGGCGCACGCACTGGTCGACGCCGAGCGCAGCCGGGCGTCCGAGTACTGCCGCTTGATGGTGGAGCGCCCGCTTTACACGTACTCGCTGATCAGGCTCTCCGATCGCGAGATCTGGTGCATTCAGCTCTATCACCACCTGATCGTCGACGGATACAGCGCAGCAATGATTTCGCGCCGAGTCGCCGCGCACTACACGGCCGCGAAGAAGGGAACCGAGGTCGCGCCAACGCGATTCGGTTCGATGAGTGCGTTGGTCGCCGAGGACGAGGCGTACCGGGCGGGCAACCAGTTCGTCGAAGATCGTGACTACTGGCGTGATGTCCTGACGCCTTTGCCCGCGTTGGACGGACGGGGCCAGCAGGTCACCGGTCCAGCGGAACGAACGATCCAGGTTCGCGAGGTCATCAGTGCCGACGCCCTCGGCCGCCTCAAAGAGGTGGCAGACGCGACGGGAACAACGTGGGCCGAGGCACTGATCGCCTGCTACGGCGCGTTTCTCCACCGGTTGCTCGGTGAGACGGATGTTGTCATCGCGATGCCACTCATGGCGCGCGTGGGGCGCACGGCACTCAAGACCCCGGCCATGGCAGTCAACGTTCTGCCTCTCCGGTTGACGATTCGCAGCCACGATCGACTCGGTGACCTGAGCAAGCAGGTGGCCGCCACGATGAAAAGCCTGCGCGCACACCAGCGCTACCGCGGTGAGAATCTTGCTCGGGACCTGGGCGTCGCCGGCACGGGCGCACTGCTTCACGGGATCGGAATCAATCTCAAGGCTTTCGACTTCGCCCTCGATCTCGCCGGCGCTGTGGGTGTACTACGTAACGTCGCCGGAGGTCCGCCCGAGGACCTGGGTTTGACGGTCACCCCCATCGCGGACGGCGAAGTTCTCCTCGGGTTCGAAGTGGACGCGCGCACCAACACTCGGGATTCGGTTCAGCGTCGCCTCGCTGGTTTCGTGAGCATCGTCAACGCGATGGTGGGGGAGGGAGACCCTGCCGTCGGACAGGTGCAGATGATGCCGGCACCCGAAGCTGCGCGGATCCTTGCCGGCCGTGAAATTGAACCTGTGCCTGGCTCCGTCGCCCTCGTCCCGGACGTCTTCGACCGCATCGTCGCCGATCATGCGGATGACACGGTCCTGGTGTGCGGTGAGGAACGTCTGACAGGCGCAGAACTCGGTGGCCGCGTCCACAAACTCGCCCGGTTGCTTCGGGCTCGCGATGTCGGCCCGGACGACATTGTCGGACTTGCGCTTCCGCGTACCTCCGAGATGGTGGTGGCTCTGCTCGCGACACTGAACGCGGGCGCAGCGTACGTGGCCCTGGATCCGCAGCACCCGGCCGAGCGGTTGCGGGATCTGATCGACGACGCGCAACCGAAGGTGGTGCTCACCACTTCCGCGCTGGCCGAGCAACTCGTCGGAGATTCTCGACCCGACCCGCTCGTACTCGATTCCGACGAAGTGCGCGAAGAACTCCGTGCCCATTCCGAGTTTCCACTCGAACTCGGTGAACTGGCGACGGCGCGGCATGGCGATCACCTGGCGTACGTCATCTACACCTCGGGATCGACAGGCAAGCCGAAGGGCGTGTTGGTCAGAAGCGGTGGATTGGCGCACCTGCTTCACCATCACCGCGCCACCATCTACCGGGACACGGCCGCGCGCGTCGGAAACCGGCAACTGCACACCGCGCATACGGCGTCGTTCGCCTTCGACGCGTCTCTCGATCAGCTGTTGTGGCTGCTGTGTGGTCATCGGGTGCACGTATACGACGAAGAACTGCAGAAGGACGCCGTTGCCCTGGTCGCGGCGTTCGAGCGAGATTGCGTCGACGTGGTCGACACGACGCCGTCGATGGCGGCAGCGATGGTGGACAACGGATTGCTGCGTACGCAGCGGTTGCAGCTCCTCGTCGTGGGCGGCGAGGCGGCACCGCCCGCACTGTGGGACGCAATCATCGAATCCGGTGTTCCCGCTCGAAACCTGTACGGCCCCACCGAAACGACGGTCGACGCGATCGCGACCACGGTCGAAGGTGCCGGACCGCGTATCGGGTACCCGCTCGCGGGAACCCGCGCGTACCTGCTCGACAGCGCGCTCGAACCGGTCGCCGACGGCGAACGAGGTGAGCTCTATCTGGCCGGACCGCAATTGGCCAGGGGATACCTCGGTCGCGCCGGCGCGACCTCCGAGCGTTTTGTCGCAGATCCTTTCGGGGCTCCGGGAGATCTGATGTACCGCGCCGGGGACGTCGCGCGCTGGGTACCCGGGCGGGGATACGACTTCATCGGTCGTAGCGACAAGCAGGTGAAGATCCGCGGACATCGCGTCGAGTTGAGCGAGGTCGAGGCTGTTCTCGGATCGGTGCCCGGAATCGGCGCGGCCGCCGCGCTGATCCGTACGGATGGAGGACGGCCCAGCCTGGTCGGCTACGTTGTAGCCGCCGCCGGCACGACGCTTCCGCCGCAGGAAGAATTGCGCCGAGATCTCGCCGCTCGCGTACCGGATCATTTGGTTCCGGCCGCAATCGTCGTTCTGGACGAACTACCCGTCACGGTGAACGGAAAGCTCGATCGTGCGGCACTACCTGCGCCGGCTACCGAATCGGAAGGTCGCGCTGCATCGACACCGCACGAGGAAATCCTCTGCGACGTGGTGGCCGAGGTGCTCGGCCGCGAGCGCGTCGGCGTGGACGAGGATTTCTTCGGCCTCGGTGGTGACAGCATCACGGCAATCAGTGTCAGCAGTCGCCTGCGGGTGCGCGGACTGGTCGTCGCTCCGAAAGAGCTACTTGCACAGCGAGATCTGGGAACCATCGCCGCTGCGGCGCGTGAGATTGCCGATGACGCCGACGCCGTAGCCTCGGTTGCGGACGTGGCGACCGGCACCGTGATCGCTCCGCCGATCGTTCGGGCACTGATCGACAAGAATCCGACAGACGAGGCAATCGCGGGCTACGCGCAGTGGACCGCAGTGCGCATCGACGACGGCCTCTCGCTGGGCGACCTGCAGTCCGGCGTGCAGACGATCCTCGATCACCATGACGCTCTACGTCTGCTCCTGCGCCGTGACAACGACAGCGGCACTACCGAATTGATCGTCCGAGACGTCGGCGCGGTGCGCAGCGAGGGGCTCGTTCACGAGGTGTCCGACACCTCCGACCCGTCCCGGATCAGAGAGCTCGCGGAGGCGTCGGCGGCGAGTCTCGACCCACGCGCCGGTGAACTCCTGCGAGTCGTACTGGTCAATACCGAGGCCGGTCGACCCGACCACTTGATCGTCGTGGCTCACCATTTGATCGTCGACGGTGTGTCCTGGCGAATTCTGCTTCCAGACCTCCACGAAGCTACCGATGCAGCGCGCGAGCGTAGGTCGGCCCGGCTGGGTGCTGGTGGAAGTTCGTGGCGCCGATACGCGGGGTTGCTCGCAGAATTCGGGACCTCGGGCAGCATGGCATCGGAGCTCGAGTACTGGAAGTCCGCGTCGGTACAGGCGGACGACGAGCCGATCGGCAGTCGTCGTCTCGACCCGAAAGTCGACCTCACCGCAACCGCCTCTCGCACGACAACTGTTGCACCCCCGGCTGTCACCGACGCGCTGTTGACCACGCTTCCGGCGGCGTATCGAGCCAAGGCCGACGAAGTGCTTCTCGCGGGTTTGATGCTTGCCTTGCGCTCATGGCAGCACGGCCGCGGCCTCATCGGCCTGCCCGCGCAGACAGTCACCGTCGAAGGCCATGGCCGCGACGCGCTCACCAGCGACACCGACTTCGCCGGAACCATCGGGTGGTTCACCAGTGAGTTCCCCGTCCGGGTTCCCACCGATGCACTGCTCACCGCAGACGATCTTGCCGACGCACTGAGCGGCGGAGCGGCTGCCGGGCATCTGCTTCGTGCGGTGAAGGAAGCAAAACGCGCCGTACCCGGAGGTGGAGTCGGCTACGGAGTTCTGCGGCATCTGGATCGCGACACCGCACCTGACCTTTCCGCGTGCGCTACACCTGAACTGTTGCTCAACTATCTCGGCCGCTTCCCGTCCCTACCCGGAACCGGATGGCGATTGCCGGAGCAGGATCCATTCGCGGTCATCGAACCGGCGAGCAAGGCAATGTCGGAAGTGCTGGCGCTCAACGCATTTGTCCGAGAGGACGACTCGACGACGCTGGCAGTCGAATGGACTGCGGCGGGTTCAGTGCTCGACGCCGCGACGATCGTCGAGCTGCAAGAGCATTGGGAACGTGCGCTCGCTGCACTGACCGCGCATGCCGCGCTCTTCGAGGGTGGTTTGACGCCTTCCGATTGCTCGGCGACGATCTTCGGCCAGGGCGCGGTGGTCGATCAAGCCGGGATCAACGAACTCGAAGCCGTCCACGGACCGCTTGCCGATGTACTTCCGCTGTCGCCGCTACAAGAAGGCCTCCTGTTCCACGCGGTCCGTGACGGCGAAGCAGACGTCTATACCCTTACTGCACGCTTCGACCTCTCCGGCCCGTTGGACGAGGTGAAGTTGGCCGACGCGTTCGAGACCGTGATCGACAGGCACCCGAACCTACGCGCAGCTTTCCACTACGAGCAGTTCGAACGGCCCGTTCAGATCATTCCGCGCGGTGCAAAAGTCGAGTGGCGTTCGGTCGACCTGACCTCCGTTCCAGCTGACACTGCATTCCGCTCTGCAGATCAGCTCGAGGACGAGGCCGCCGATTACGTCTTCGATGTCAGTACACCGCCTCTGCTGCGTGCGCTGCTGATTCGGCTGCCCGGCGGGGTGCACCGTTTGGTCCTCAATGCGCATCACCTGCTCACCGACGGGTGGTCGACTCCGATCGTCCTGCGCGAGCTGATGAACGTCTACCACGACGGCGATGCGCACCTTCCTGCGCCGACGCCGTATCGCGACTACTTGGCATGGATCGCCGGCCGTGATCAGGACTCTGCCCGCGCAGTGTGGAGTGAGCGTCTGCGTGGGCTCACCGCGCCGACTCTCGTTGCCGACGCAGGGGCGCCGCGAAGTGTGCCCGTCGCGCTCGAGGTTCCTCTCGCGACATCGGACGCCGAAGCGCTGATCGAACTCGGTCGTGCGCGTGCGCTGACGGTCAACACCCTGGTTCAGGGTGCGTGGGCAGCGGCGCTCGCCGAAGCGACGGGACAGTGGGACGTCGTGTTCGGGGCCACGGTGTCCGGCCGACCTGCCGAACTCTCCGGGGTGGAGGGAATGGTCGGGTTGTTCAGCAACACGATTCCGGCCCGCCTCGACATCGTCGCGGATCAGCCCTTGCTGGATCAGTTCGTCGGTCTGCAGAACGCGCAGTTCGACATCGTGGACGTCGAGCACACCAGTTTGGCCGAGATCGAACGCATCGCCGGGATCGGTCAACTGTTCGACACGCTCCTGGTGTTCGAGAACTTCCCGAACTCCGGTGCGGGACAGCCTGCATCGCACACACTTCGAGTCGAGGGATTCACCAACCGCGGAGTCACGCACTATCCGATGACGTTGATGGCGCCGCCGAGCACCGGTCTGGATCTGGTCCTGTACCACGATCCGGCAGTTGTCTCCGAAGCCACGGCGCAGCGCATGGTCACACGGCTCGCGGAGATCCTGCGTGGGTTGCTGACCGAGCCGACAGCTCCCGCATCCGCGGTGCTCTCGGTTGTCCGACAGACCCGCCGCGTTGCCGATGCGGTGGCTGTCACAAAAATGGTGGCTGTCACGAAAAAGGCGGCCGCGTCTGATCAAGCGATCGATGTCGATCCAGCGGTCGTCGATGCAGTGTGCGCCTGTGTCGCAACGGTGTTGGAGATTCCCGACGTCGATCCGGGTGACAATTTCTTCACTCTCGGCGGTCACTCGCTCACAGCGATGCGGTTGGTGGGAAGTCTGCGGAAGCTGGGAATACGCGTCGTCGTCTCCGATGTCTTCGACACCCCGACCCCCCTCGGTCTTGCAATGGCCGCACGCGTCGATCAGAAGAAGTTCTCGCCGGATTCGGTTGCTGTCGTCGATCGACCCGCCGTGACCGTGGCGACGTTCCGCGCCCCGGCAGTGGCGGGAAATCCTGATCACGAGCGGTATTGGGTTCGCACGCTCGCGGGCTTGCCCCTCGAAACGGACCTTCCCTACGATCGCCCGCGCGGCGAAGAGTACCGCCCGCACACCTACGTTCGTCAGCTACGCGATGCTCGGTTCGGTGACGGATCAGGATTCGACGCGGTGCTGTTGGCCGCAGTGGCGGCGACGCTGAACGGCTTCGGTGGCGGTCGGGACCTTGCGGTCGGACTGTTCTCGGAAGGGACTGACAGCCTGATTCGGGTCGATCTGTCCGGTCGGCCGAGAATTGCCGATGTCGTTCGACGAGTCGAAAACGCTGTCTCTGAGGCACTTGCGCATTCCGATGTCAGCCTGGACCGAATCGCCGATCTACTCGGGCGTCCCACCAGCAGTCTGTTCGCTGCCCGTGTCGGTCACTCGCCCGGAGCGAGCGTCGACCTCGAATTCGTCCGAACCGCAACAGAACTTCGATTGACGGTTGATGCCGGGCTGTTCGACGCCGCGACTGCGGACGCATTGCTCGACGGTGTGATCGCGGTCCTCGGTCACGAAAACAGCACTGTCGTCGCGGATCTGCGACTGGCGGAAAACAAGTCGGATCGCGACCCGGGCCGACGCGCGACGCCGCCGTCGGGGATCGCGCAGTTGTTCGCTCGACACGTCAGCCGTCACCCCGACGACGTCGCGGTGATCTCCGGCGAGGTCGGAATTACCTACGGGGAACTGTCGGCGCGCGTCGACGAGCTGGCCCGCGAACTTCTCGCGGCCGGCGCCGGACCCGAGAAGGTAGTCGCCGTCGCGCTCGATCGAGATGCGGATCTGGTGGCCGGACTGCTCGCGGTACTGCGTATTGGTGCGGCGTACCTGCCACTCGACGTCGACTACCCGAGTGAGCGGCTCGAGTTCATGATCGAGGACGCGGCCCCGGTGTGTGTCCTGACCAGTATCGACAGCGCCGGGCAACTTCCGTCGACGGTCGCCACGAGTGTCTTCGTGGACGGTGAGTTCACCAACTCGGGCGTTGTGCTTCCTTCACCGCCCGCGGCGGGTGATCACCTCGCCTACATGATCCACACCTCCGGTTCGACGGGTCGCCCCAAGGGCGTGATGGTCTCGACGGGCAACCTCGCGGCCTTCGCGGACACGGTACTCGAGGATTGCTGGATCAGGCCCGGCGATCGCATCGTCGCGGTGACAACGGTGTCGT
Organism: Rhodococcus sp. 5A-K4; assembly: GCF_046097995.1. Classification (NCBI taxonomy): domain Bacteria; kingdom Bacillati; phylum Actinomycetota; class Actinomycetes; order Mycobacteriales; family Nocardiaceae; genus Rhodococcus; species Rhodococcus sp. 5A-K4. Next base: position 212,157 of record NZ_JBJURM010000008.1, on the reverse strand, counting down.
TCGACATCGCCGCACTCGAGTTGCTGTGCCCGCTCGCAGCGGGCGCGACTGTCGTGATCGCAGACCGCAGGACGGTTCGCGATCCGGATGCGTTGTCGGCGTTGATCATCGCAAGCGATGCGACAGTGATGCAGGCAACGCCGGCGCTGTGGCGAGTGGTCACCGAACACGAGAACGCAGTCGGACTCGCCATGGTGCGAGCCCTGGTGGGAGGGGAAGCCCTCCCGCAGGATCTGGCTGACGATCTGGTGGCCAACGCTGCTTCGGTCCGGAATGTCTACGGACCCACCGAGGCCACGGTGTGGGCGACATCTTCGGTCATCACGACCGGCGACCGAGTCACGATCGGTCAGCCCTGGACCGACGTGCACGTGCGAATCCTCGACGACGACCTGCGTGAGGTTCCGGAAGGCGTTGCGGGCGAGCTGTATCTGGGCGGTGCGCAGGTGGTCCGCGGATACCTGAATCGCCCCGATCTGACCGTAGCTCGGTTCGTTGCCGACCCTTCTCTGCCGGGGGCACGCCTCTACCGCACCGGTGATCTGGTCCGACGCAGGCGAGGGGTTTTGCACTTCCTTCGTCGTGCGGACGATCAGGTGAAGGTTCGCGGCTTCCGCATCGAGCTCGGCGAGGTCGAAGGCGCGCTCGGATCGGTGGCCGGTGTGTTCCGCGCGGCAGCCACCGTCCGTGTCGATGCGGCGGGTACCGGAAGTCTGCACGGATATGTGGTTCCCGAAGGTGGAACCACGCTCGATTCGGTACTGGTGCGCAAGGAGATTGCGCGGCTGCTCCCCGAGCACATGGTGCCGCAGAGCATCACGGTGCTCGAAGCACTCCCGCTCACCCTCAACGGCAAGGTGGACCGAAAGGCATTGCCCGACACCGCGCCGGATCGTGTGCCGAGTCCACTCGTAGCCGTCGATGCGGATCGTCGGGCACGGCTCGAGTCGCTGAGCCCGGGCTGGCAGGACGTGCTGCCACTCGGTCCCTTGCAGGAAGGCATGTACTTCCAGTCGGTTTTCGACGGCGCCGGCGGTACGGATGTCTATCACATGCAGCCGCGATTCGAGTTCTCCGCCGATGCTGCCGTCGACGTTCGCTCACTCCGAGCAGCGGGGGATGCGCTCTTGCGGCGCTATCCGAACCTGCGGGCCGGCTTCACACACGCCGGTTTCGACGCTCCGGTGCAGTTCGTGCCCAGGGCAGCCGAAATGCCTTTCCGCGAGATCGATCTGAGCGCAGTTGCGACCGAGGACATCGATCGCGAGGTTCGCGCCGTCGACGAGGCCGAATTCGGCACGCTCTTCGACTTGAGTGCACCACCACTCATTCGAATGGTGCTGGTCTGGTTACCGGGTGGGGGAGCGCATCTCGTCTTCACTCAGCACCACCTGCTGACCGACGGTTGGTCGCAGACCTTGATGTACGCGGAGTTGTTTGCGCTCTACGAGTTTGCTCGCACTCACGGCACGGACCCGGTTGGACTCGACGGCGCGCTCGACAAGCCTGCGGACTTCCGTGATCACCTGCGATGGATCGCCGAAGCGGATCGCACGGACGCCCTCTTGTCCTGGAAGGACTACCTCGCGGATCTCGAGCAACCCACACTCGTGGGTGGTACGGGATCAGGCGGACGCGCTCCGTTGCCGGTGTTCACCCGCGTTCAGCTCGAACAGAGCATCACCGAGCACGTTCGCGAGCTGGCCAGACGTAGCGGAGTGACGCTGTCCACCGTCGTCTCTGCGGCGTGGGGCCTGGCATTGCGCGCCGTGACGGGGCGTGACGACGTGGTCTTCGGATCGACGGTTTCGGGACGTTCACCCGAGGTCGAGGGCGCCGACCGCATGGTGGGCTTGGCGCTCAACACCATTCCCGTGCGTGTCCGGGTCCGGCCAGGCGAGGAGATCTCGGCGTTGCTCGGACGCCTGTTCCGTGAACAGGGTTCGCTGCTGGGGCATCACCATCTCGGGCTCGGCGACGTGCAGCGAAGCGCTGGGTTCGCAACGCTGTTCGACACGCTCTACGTCTTCCGCAACACGCCTCGTGACGAACAGGCACGTCGAGACACGTTCGGGCGCAGTGGAATCGTCGGGTTCGACGCAGTGGACGGCACCCACTATGCGCTCACGCTCGACGTGGATCCGGGTGCCGGGGATGCGCCGATGGCGCTCACTCTCGAAAATCGTCCCGACCTGATTCCCCACGACGTGGCTCGGGACGTTCTTTCGCGCACCATCACGATCCTCGAAGTGATGGCGAATTCCGATACCGCCACGGTGGCGGACACGGCGGTTCCGCTTTCGCGCACCCCCGCGGAATTCGCTTCGGAGCACATTGTGATGCCGCGGCCGGACCAGGCCGGCGGTAGCGTGGACGCCTTGCTCCGCGAAAGGGCAGCGGCAACTCCGGACGAGACGGCGCTGGTCTTCGGAGACGTCACACTGAGCGCATCCGAGATGAACACTCGAGTGGACAGGCTGGCACGGATACTCGCTTCGGCGCTGGGGCAGTCGGTGCCAGGCGCGGGATCGACCCGTGTTGTGGCGCTCGCACTTCCGCGTACCGCCGATCACGTCGTAGCGATCTTCGCGGTCATGAGAACCGGAGCGGCATACCTTCCCTTGGATCTGGCTCACCCGCCGGCACGCCTGCGCGAACTGATCCTCGACAGCGATGCGGCGCTGGTGATCACCACGACTCAGACGCGTGACCTTGTTGTTCCGGACGGACAGGTATGTCTGGTCCTCGACGACCCGGACGTAACCGGGGTACTCGACGGGCAGTCCCCGGCACCTGTAGTCGACGAGGCCGCGGTGTGCGGGCCGACCTCACCGGACCAGCCTGCCTACGTCATCTACACCTCGGGCAGTACCGGAAAACCCAAGGGCGTCGTGGTGGGTCACCGCGGGTTGACGACGATGTATCACAATCACAAGGCCGAGATCTTCACTCCGACCGAAAACAGTGTGGGTGGCCGACGTTTGCGCATCGCGCACACAGTCTCGTTCTCGTTCGACATGTCGTGGGAGGAACTGTTCTGGTTGCTCGCGGGGCATGAAGTTCACGTGATCGACGAGCAGGCGCGACTGGACCCCGCGTCTCTGGTGAAGCATTACCGCGAAGTCGGTATCGACGTCGTGAATGTAACCCCCTCGTATGCACGGGAACTGATGGCCGCCGGTCTCCTCGACGGGCAGCGGACGCCTGTATTGGTGATGCTCGGAGGAGAAGCTGTACCTGCCGAGCTGTGGTCGCGATTGCGCGATCAGGACGGTGTCGACGGGTACGACCTTTACGGGCCGACGGAGTTCACGATCAACGCGATGGGATCCCCGGTTCAGGGGAGCGAGACACCGTGCTTGGGTCGTCCGATTCTGAACGCGTCCGCGCGGGTACTCGATTCGGGGCTGCGGGAGGTTCCGATCGGAGCGGCGGGCGAGCTGTACATGTCCGGTGACGGAACGGCGATGGGTTACCTTCACCGGACCGCGCTGACATCTTCCGTATTCGTCGCTGATCCCTACTCGGTCGGTCACCGCATGTACCGCACGGGTGACGTCGTTCTGCGTCGCCGCGACGGCGAACTCGAATATCTGGGTCGCGCAGACCATCAGGTCAAGATCCGAGGCATTCGGATCGAATTGGGTGAAGTGGAATCCGCGCTGGCGTCGTTGCCGGGAGTGTTGAGAGCGGCAGCGTCAGTCCGTAGCGAAGGCGGTGGGCCGCCGCGACTGGTCGGGTACGTCATCGAAGAACCCGGCGCTGATTCAACCGATCTGCGAGCTGCGTTGCGGGAACGCGTACCGGCACACCTGGTTCCGTCGGACATCGTCGTCGTGGATTCGATTCCGCTGACGCCCAACGGAAAACTGGACCGCGGTGCGTTGCCGGCACCCCCCGCCCGAGCAGCGGCCCGAGCACCGCGAACCGAGATGGAAAGGCAACTGTGCCAGGTCTTTGCGCGGGTACTCGGCGTCGAGGCCGTCGATCCCGACGAGAGCTTCTTCGATCTCGGCGGCGACTCGCTTCGAGCCATGCGACTGGTGGGGGAGATGGAGCACGACCTGTCGGTGAGCGTCGGTGTGGGAACGCTGATGGCCCGTCCGACAGTTGCAGAACTTGCAGCACACCTTGGCGAGTCGGCGTCCGAAATCGATTTAAGTCGCGATCGCCTTCTGACACTCCGAGCCGAAGGCAGCGAAGAACCACTGTTCTGCGTGCATCCGGCCGGTGGATTCGCTTGGCCCTTTGCGCCTTTGATCGGTGTCCTCGAGGCTGACCGTCCACTATTCGGCCTGCAACTTCCCACAGTTGCCGGTGAGCCACTCGAACCGACGAACGTGGACCAACTGGCAGCGATGTACGTCGACACGATTCGGGGCGTTCAGCCGAGCGGGCCGTACCACCTGCTCGGCTACTCGTTCGGTGGCAACGTCGTTGCCGCGATGGCGGCTCAGCTGGTCGGTATCGGCGAGAGGGTGGAGTTCGCCGGTCTGATCGATACTCATCCACTGGGAGATCGTGACGATCGCGGTCGCGACGATGCCGACGACCGAGATCTGGCCGCCGCCCTGCCACCCGAGATCCTCACTCAGGCACCGGGACTGGTCGAGGATGTTCGGGCGGGTTTTGATGCCACTCGTTTGCTCGTGGCCCGCTCGACTGACACAACCTACGACGGACCGGTTACTCTGATCACCGCCGACGCCGAGGCGTCCGGACAGCTGCTGGCCGATCGCTGGCGCAGAGTCCGCGGGGACCGGGACATGGCAGTACACCATCTGCCGTACGACCACGCCGGATTGGTGACCCCAGCCGGGTGGGCGGCAATTGCCCCGCTGCTCGACAGCCATTTGTCGAAACGCACGGCCACATAGTTTGAAAACCACACAGTTGAAACACAATGGGAGCTCAATGATGAAGTCCACACCGCCCCTCGCGATACGGAGTTGGCGACGATTCGTCGCCATCGCAGGGTTGCTGATCGTCGCACTCGTGGCGATGATCGGTTGCAGTAGCGATTCGAACGACGAACCGACCAAGGCTGCAGAGCCCACGACGCGCGTGATCGAAACCGAAAAGGGCTCGGTCACCGTGCCCGCGTCGGCGGAGCGCATCGTGGTTCTGAGCGGCGGTCTCGCCGGATACCTGTACGCCCTGGACGCACCGGTGGTTGCCACCGATACCCGCGTCCTCGGTGTCACGAACCTCGACGGTGGATTCCCGCCGGCATGGTCGGATGCCGCAAAGGCGCAGGGCACCAAGGAATTGCCGGCCGGCGAACAGCTCAACATCGAAGCCGTCGCGGCGGCTGAGCCCGACCTGATCATCGGCGGTGGCCAGGGAATCACCTCCGTTCAGTCCGAGGAACTCTACGATCAGCTCACTGCTATCGCACCCACCGTCTTGGTCCCCAAGACGGTCGCCGCGTGGGACAAGCAGCTCGAAATCGTCGCCGACGCGGCGGGCCGTTCCGACCAGGTTCCGGCGCTGATGAGCGCATACGAGGACAAGGTCAAAGAGGTCAAGGGCAAGATCAAGGTTCCCGAGGGCAACGTCGTCTACTTCCTCTCGGTCTCGAGCAACAAGCCGTACCTCGTTCCGCCGACGGCCGCGCTGCCCGCGATGCTCGCCGAGCTCGGTTTCAAGGCCGACGACGTCATGGCCAAGGCCGGCAACCCGCAGCTCTTCGGCTCGGGTGACTCGTTCGAGGTCAGCCCGGAACTGCTCTCGCAGGTCGCCGATGCTCCTGTCGCCTTTGTGATTCCGGTGTCCGGTCGCCCGATGGCCGAACTTGCCACCGATCCGCTTTACTCGCAGTTGCCGTCCTTCAAGGCAGGCACGACGTTCGAGCTCCCCGCCAGCAGCTACCGTCCTGACTACGACGGCGCAATGGCTACCCTCGACCTGATCGGCCAGACCTTCGCATGACTCGATTCGGTGGGCTGGTGATCGATGTTTCACCCTTGCGGACCAGCCGTCCCTTCAGGTACGCCTTTTCCGCGCGATTGATCTCGCTGCTCGGGATCGGACTGCTCGTCGTAGCCGTCCCCGCGCAGACGTACCAGCTCACCGGCTCGACCTTGCAGGTTGCCGGAGTGTCCACGGCGATGGCCATCGCCATGTTCTTCGGCAGCCTGTTCGGCGGCGTGCTCGCTGACCGTTACGATCGGCGACGCACCATCCAGTTGGCCCGCAGTGCTGCGGGTCTCGGCTTTGTCATTCTCGGGTGCAACGCGCTCTTGCCACACCCGTCGATGTGGGTCATCTACGTCGCGGCAGCTGTCGACGGCTTGGCCGGCGGTGTCAGCAGCTCGGCCTTGATGGCTTTGATGCCGACGTTGTTGCCGCGCAACAAGATGGCTGCGGCCGGCGCTTTGGTAGCGCTGACCACCGACATCGGGACGATGATCTCGCCGGCAATCGCCGGCGTGATCATCGCCTCCGGCGGCATTCCCGCGACATACTTTGTTGCTGCGGTGGCCACCGCAGCAACTGTCACGTTGTTCCAAGCCATCGGCCCTTCTCCTGCACCGGGCACGAATCACGAAAGCCCGATGCGCGCGCTGGTGACCGGCGTGAAATTCGCCGGCACGCACACAGTCATTCGCGGCATCCTGATCAGCGGTCTGTTGGTCATGTTCGTCAGCGGGCCGATGGTGTTGCTGCCTGCCTTCGTCGACCAGGTTCTCGGCGGCGGACCCACCATGCTCGGTCTGCTCTACGGCGCCCCCGCTGTCGGCGCTGTGGTCGGTTCCCTCACCAGCGGTTGGACCGGACGAGTCCACCGCAACGGCGCCGCGATGTTGATCTCTGTTGCGCTGATGCCTCTCGGCCTGGTGGTACTGGGTGCGTCGGGAGCAGCGATTGTCGCGTTCCTGGGCCTGGCCGGATTCGGCCTCGGCCGCGCACTCAACGACATTCTGAGATTTGCAGTCCTTCAACAGAACACGCCGGACGAATTGCGCGGACGCGTGTCCAGTCTGTGGATGGTGCAAGCCGTCACGGGTACGGCGATCGGTTCGATGGCAGCCGGGTTCCTCGGGCAGTGGCTCGAGCCTGGCGCCGCGCTACTGGTCTTGGGGCTCGCCGGTGTGACACTGGGCCTGGTGCTCCTGGCAGCATTGGGTTCGGTGCGCCGGGTAACTTCGGAGATCAACGAAGTCGATCTCTCCGAAAACACTGTGCCGGTGGGGAATGCTCCGCCGGAAAAGGAAGGTAGTTCATGAACCGAGGAGACCACCTCGCGACCATCGCCGAAGTTCTGGCGGGAACCACCGGCGCAAAAGTGCCGTACCCCATCGGCATTCGCGAACTCGAAGTTGTTCGCAGCGAAATGGTCGGGACCGGACTGTTGCGTCTGACCTTGGGTGGACCGGAGTTGGCGGGCTTCGAATCGCACGCTCCCGACGAGCATGTTCGCCTGGTCTACCCGGATGCAGACGGAACTTTACGTCTACCCGAACGCGACGGATTCAGCCTGAAGTGGCCTCGTCCATTGCCGATCTCGCGTGAGTACACCGTCCGTCGATACGACGCCGAGGCGGGGGAGCTGGACCTCGACTTCGCGCTCCACGATGGCGGGTACGCCTCTGATTGGGCTCAGGCGGCCACCGTCGGCACTCGGGTGCACGTGGCAGGTCCGCCCGGTGGCGTCGTGGTTCCGTGGACGTACGACCGCTATCTGCTGGCCGGTGACATCACCGCCCTTCCTGCCATTGCTCGTTGGCTCGAGATGATGCCCGCTGCTGCCGCCGGGTGGGTGTTCGTCGAGATCACCGACCCTTCACAGGAAATCGAACTCACTGTTCCGGAAGGAGTCGAGGTGCGATGGCTGCACCGCGGTGACGTCCCAGCCGGTCACTCGGATCTGCTCGAGCAGGCAGTCCGGACGGTCACCGTGCCCGAAGGTGAGCGCGTCTACGCCTGGATCTCCGGTGAGGCCACCAGTCTCAAGCCGATTCGCAGATTCGTGCGCGACGAACTCGGCCTGAGTTCGGGCGACCACCTGATCACGGGCTACTGGAAGCGCGGAGTCGCAGACTTCGACGAGGACGACGACGACCACTGAACATCGGTTGACGCCGGTTTCGGCATCGTCACCGCGACAACGAGTCCGACAATCGCAACGATTGCCGCTACTCCGAAAGCCGTGGCGAATGCCGAGTGCTGGGGAAGGCCGCCGGATGAAGTCGCGCTCGCGATGATCCCGGCGGCAATTTGGGTTCCCACAGCAGAACCCAGCGATCTGGCGATAGTGACTATTGCCGTCGTGACACCTACGCGGTCTGCCGGTGCGCTGTCGGCGGAGATGACGAACACTGCCGTCGACGCGGCGGCAACGCCGGTACCCGCAAGGATCAGCACCACAACGATCTGCCACATCGTGGTTGCAAAGACCCCGACGGCGCCGCTCAGGCGGAGAAAGGCAACTCCCGCTACCGCAATGGCTTTCGTGCCGACCCGTTGTGCGAGCTTTCCGGAGATCACCGACGCGATCACCGCTGCGCCGTAGCCGACGCACAGTACGAAGCCGATGGCGCTGGTCGACGCACCGCGGCCGAATCCACTCTCCTCCGGCACGGCGAGTTGTTGCGGAAGTAGATAGACAACAGCGCCGTAAGTGAACCCGAAAACCACGCCGACGACCACGGCGCTCCACATCGAACGATGCCGCATCATCGTCAGGTCGACCATCGGCTCGGTTGTCCGGCTCTGATACCTGGCCCAGATCGTGAACACGGCAGCGGAAGCGAGAAGCAGCAGCATCGACGTCGGTGCGCCCCACCCGTTGCTCGATGCGCTCGCCAGCCACGCCGTCAGCGTCAACAACCCCAGCGCCAATCCGGCAGCTCCCGGCCAATCGAGTCGGCCGCCGACGTTCGACATGTGATCTCGTGGTGTGCTCACGGCAAAAGCAATTGCGCCGAGCAAAACGAACGCGGTCGGAACTGCATACATCGCGCTGCGTGAGACGTTTTCCGCGACGGGCCCGGCCAATACGACTCCCAGAGCGCCGCCGGCCACGACGACAGCCCCGAGCAAACCCGTGGCCGTCTTAAGTCGGTCCGAGGACAAAGTGCGTCGTAGGACCACGAAGCTCACGGGCAACAACCCGAGCCCGAATCCCTGGAGAAACTGGCCGAGGACGAACAGCGGGAAGATCGTTGCAAGAGCGGACACGCTGCCGCCCAGGACGACGATTGTCGTGATCGCGAGCAAGGTGGGGCGGGCGCCGTACACGTCGGCTATTCGCCCGGCCATCGGTGTGACGAGAACAGTGCTCAACGTCAGAGCGACGGATGCGAGCGCTCCGACGTCGGCCGTCACTCCGAAGTCTCTCTGTATCAGGGGGAGTGCGGGGACGATGATGCTTTCGAGCGCGGCCACGGCAGCGATCAGCAGGGTCAGGCTTGCGATAGTTGCTACCGGTCGCGGCTGATTTCCGGAGATGCTCTCTGTGGTCATCGTGCTCTCTTTCGATCGGGGAGTGAGGGGCTTCTGGACACGACGAAGCGCCGCCCCAGCAAGAGTCCGGAAGGGTTGTGGCACTGGGTATATCGGTCAGTGCAGTAGAGCGTCTTGTTATTTCGTTACGCGTACCGTTATTGTGGAGAAATGTAGTCGGATTCAGCGCACAAAGCAAGAGCCGGATGGGGCGGAATTGGCGCGAAGTATCGCGAGACCACAACCGGCAGACTTTCGCTGTTGTGGTCGGTCAGGGTCAGGTGATGTGACGATGAGGCGTATTTCTCGTCGAACATGACGCTGGTCACCAAAAGGGCTCTGCCAGCAGGGAGTTCATCTGCCGGACACATCCAAGGTCCCCGTTTGAATGCCGGGTTTGTTAGCTTTCTGCCTGTGACGCGACGTCACGGAAAGTTCACGAATCACGGAGGATCATCATGGGTTCTATTTCAACGATCATCGGCATCTTCGAGCTCTACAAGCTGCTCGAGCCGCTGCTGAGTTCGCTGAGCTGATTCAGGTGTGATTTCGCTGTCGAGCCGGGGCGCCGAGGGACTCGGCTCGGCAGCGGATCTCGAGGATCCGGCGCGATCAGGACCCGTGGAACGGATGTCGGCACCGGCAGAATTCCATCGCTCCGGTGTAGTGGTCCATCACCAGGATTTCTGCGCACCGAGCGGGCTGCGGTGCGAACCTGAGGCAGCGCTCGATCCAGCCGCGCTCGAGCGAAGGGGCCGGGTGCGCGCAGTTCCCGCATCGGCCGGGACGTTCGGCGACACGTACGGAACCGTGGTGCTCCGGGGGCATGCCAAACATCTTGGTGGTGCGATGTTTCCAGGGCAATGGTTCGGCTCGAGCGGAAGCTATGTCACGAAAGCCTGGCGGCGATATGCGAGGACCGAACGCGTTGAGGCTGCGCTACCTGGCTCCCTGATAATCCGATTGCGCAGACTGAGTTTTTTGGTGCAAGTTGCGGCTACTGCGCTGACGCCCAGAAATTCTCGGACTATCTGGGCAACGATCATGTGGTGGTAACCGCGAACAGAATCCGATCCGGCTCGCGTTGCATACGGGTGATCGCGACGCGGCCTCCGATCCAAGCACCAAGTGCACCAATCGCAACAGCGACAGGGATGGCGAAATAGTTCACCGGGTTCGGTAGCAGCGCCCCGAGTAGCACGCCGGGCGCCGTTGTCGCGGCGAAGATGCCGATGGCGAGGATGATCAGTCCGAAGGACGAGCCGTTGAAGGACCCGCGGGTGTTGAAGGAGAACGTCTTCTTCATCTCCGGAACCGGGTAGGGCGCTTTGGCGGATATCGCCACTACCAATCCTGCACCGACTCCCATCATCGAAATGCCGACGGCGATCGGCACGGCCAGTCGGTCGGTCCCGAGGTCCCCGAAGATCCGTACAGCAGCTGTTGCGACGACCACGAAGGGTGTCATCACGATTGCCCACGCGATTTGTCGGCCCCGGACGTCAGCGGCAGCGGCTTCGGGGATCATCACCAGATGCCAGATCGATGCGCCGTCGAATCCGTACAGATTCGATCCGGCTGCCATTGCCAGGTAGATCAGGAACCAGGCACCCCATGCGGCGGAGAAGGGGATCGATGACGAGATCAGCGGTCCCAAGCCGGAGACCAAGGTCATGATGGCAACGGAGAGCAGTTGTGTTCGTCGGCGCATGTCTCCGTGCCAGAGCGAAAGCTCGCGAGAGATGACGGTGCCCAGTCGGGATGCGCGCCAACCGGTTCGAATGTCGCGGCCCTGGTTCTTCAATTGCACGGAAGTGGCGCCCGCTGATTCTGCGACCTTCCCGTTGAAGTAGCGAACGACCAGGCGTTGCCATGACCACAGCAGTGCGAGATCGACCAGCACCAGGGCGAGGACTGCTCCGGCGGCGAGGAGCCAGGCGTCTCCTGCTGCTGCGTCGACACTGGTGATTCCCCACGCGAACGGGATCGAATGCGCGACCGTGAGCGGCCACGTGACGTCGCCGTCCACGACCGTGCCGAGGCGACTCTGCAGCGGAAATTGCAGCAGATACAGCCCGCCGAAGAACGTGCCGAATGCCAACAGTCCCAGTTCGCGGCTGCGACGACTCCGCAGGAGCTGCGACATCGCCAGCATCGCGACCCGTGAGGTGCCGACAATGAGCAGGACCGTTGCGGGCCAAGCGATAATGGCCAATGGCAGTGCGGCAGGGTGGTGTGTAGCGGCATAAATTGGAATCGCTGCTGCAGCCAACGCGGTAATCGGCACGGTCATACCGAACAGTGACGTCGAGAACAGTGCTCTGGCGAGTCGGACGGGTTTCAGGGGGAGTAGTTGGAACTGTCTGGGGTGAAGATTGTCATCTGACAGACCAGACATGATCGGCATCAGGATCCACATCACGCCGATAGCCGACAGTGCGAGACTGGTTGTGCCACTGACGAGTTCGGGAGAAACACCGTTTGTTCCCGAAGCTCGTAGGCACAGTAGAGCTGCCCCCAGAACCCCGAACAACGCTGCAATGACCTTGATTACAGCTCTTCCGCCGGTGAACTGACGTTTGTAGAGGGTCATGCGCATTCGAAGGACCGTGCGCCACACAGAGTCCGACGTGTTCCAGTGTGTCGGTGAAAAGCTGGTGGTGGTCATGCGCGCATCCATGACAGTCCGTCGGGATTGGGACTGCGGCTACCGACAAGGCGAACGAATGCCTCGTCGAGAGTGTTGCCTGCGCGCACCTCGTCGACCGTTCCTGAAGCCACGACGCGACCGTCTGCGATGACTCCGATGTGAGTACACAGTTGTTCGACAAGGGCCATCACGTGACTGGAAAGAATGACCGATCCACCTGAGTGGACGAACGAGAGCAGAATGCTTCGAATTCCGGCCGAAGAAATGGGATCGACAGCTTCGAACGGCTCATCCAGGACCAGGAGGCGAGGGCCGTGCAACAAGGCGGAGGCCAACCCGATTTTCTTCGTCATACCCGCTGAATAGTCGGCGATGACCGTTCCGCCTGCATCGGCGAGATCGAGCGCGGCCAACAGTTCGTCGCGTCGTGACGCGATGACGTCCTCTGGCATGCCGCGCAGGCGTCCGAAATAGGTGAGTAGTTCATGGCCGGTGAACTGGGCGGGTAGCGCCAGACCGTCGGGTAGAACGCCGAGCAGACTCTTCGCTGCGACAGGGTCGTTCCACACGTCGTAGCCGTACACCAGGCTGCGACCGTAGTGCGGGCGAAGCAATCCGACAGCCATCGACAGTGTGGTCGTTTTTCCCGCACCGTTAGGGCCCACCAGGCCGAACAACGAACCTGAGGGCACCGCGAGGGAAAGGTCGTTCACAGCAACTTTCGCGCCGAACGCCATGCAGAGGTGTTCCACCTGTAAGGCCATCGGTCCGGGAGGCAACTGGCCTGTCTCGGGGAGAGGGTGCATCGATCGAGGGTAACTGTCCGGAGCCCTGTGCGCGGAGACAGAGCGGAGCGATGCAGGCTGCGTGCACCGAATGTCATCGGTAGGTGGTTGGTCGCGGCATGAGTCGCTGGTTCGCAAGCTGAGCGGATGGCAGGAGTCGAACCTGCGTGGACGGTTTTGCAGACCGCTGCCTTGCCGCTCGGCCACACCCGCATTGATCCAATTATGTTCGTAGTGAACAACAGTCGCCAGGATTGTGATCAGGGTGAATTGATCGCCATGTGACGGATTGTGGGGAAGGCGGTGAACTGGCGGGCTAGGCGCGGGAGAACACCGCGACCAGGAATTCGGAATTGTCCTTGAACGGGCGCAGGTCCCACGTGGACAGCAGCAGATCAGCCTCGAGGCCACTCGCGGCCGCGTCGGCGAGAAACTCGGGGAACTCGTAGCCGCGGCCGGCACCGAATCCGATGACCACTCGGCCGCTCGGAGCGAGATGACGAGCAAATCCTGACAATACTGCGTGCCTGGTTGGCGGAGCGAGAAACGCCATCACGTTGCCTGCCGACACGATGACGTCGAAATTCGCCTCGACACCGCGGGCCGGTAGATCGAGCTCGGCGAGATCGCCGACAAGCCACGTCGGGCCGGGGTGGTCCTCCTCCGCGGCAGCGATGAGAACCGGGTCAACGTCGACTCCGACAACCACATGCCCGACGTCGTGCAGATAACCGCCGAGTCGGCCCGGCCCGCACCCTGCATCGAGAACCCGGCCACCGCGTCCGAGCATCGCGTCGATCAAACGTGCTTCCCCGACAATGTCCTTGCCGTCCGCTCTCATGGAACGGAAACGCTCGACATATCGTGTGGAATGCGTCGAGTCGGCTGCAGTGATCTCTTCCCACTGGCTGGGGATGCGCTCGTTCGGGGCCTGTGCAGTCATCTTTCGAGGGTACCGACAGCTCACCGGGTGCCGACGACCGTCCCGTCTGCGGCATATCCGACGAGAGTTGGACGCGGGAAGGTGAGTGAGAGGGGAATCCATCCGTAGAAGCGGTCTTCGGCAAGAATTGTCGGATAGATTTGGCCGTCTGCGGTGTGAAGTTCGGCCCGAACGGCACCTCCCGCCCCTGCGTCGTAGGTCGCCTCGTGCGGACCGGCCTCGTACCCGGCGCCGCCCCCGAATGAATCTGCGCCGTACAAGTCGTCGTTCGATCTGCAGCCGTGTCCGAGGCTGATGAACTTCGACGGACCAACCTTGTCGGTCTCGGATGACGTCTCGAAAACCGGGGCGACGCACCTCCAGCCATCAGCGCCGTGGGCAACGAAGACGCTGAACACGGTTCCGTCAGGTCCGGGGATGGACCCGACCCGCTCGGCGGTGGACGGATCTATTCCGCCGTTGGTTCCCGGCATGGTATGCCAACCCGAGTACATATCCGTAAACGGTTTTGGCATCATCGCCGTGGCAGCGGCGCAGCCCACCATTCCCGCTGCACAGAGCATCGCGACGAGAGCTACGGCGCCTACTCGGCGGCGTGGAACTCTGGGTGTTCCAATGTTGTTTTCGTCAGCGATGATTCGGATGCGAGTGGCAACCTGGACGTTCTCGGGCCAGAGTTCGGCGGAAAGAGAATCGGTCGGCCGCAGCTTCTCGAGGGTGGTCAGCAGATCTTTGCTCATGGAGTACTCCCGTGTTCGGCGGCAGCGCAAGGTCGGGCGGTGTTCATCGGGATCGCGGTGTCAGGTTCTGAAGCCAGCCCGGTGCTCAATCGACGCCGAGCGCGAAAGAGTCGAACATGCATGGCTGGAACCGAACACCCGGCGACCCGCGCTGCTTCGGTGGCGGTCAATCCGTCCCAGGCAGTCAGGAGTAGGGCTTCACGCTCGGTGACGGTGAGTGTTGTCAGTGCTTCGAGCAGTTCTGTGCGGTCGGTGACAGTGACGTCGGCGCCCGGCGTCGATGCCGCAATCTGTTCGATGCGTCGCATCTTCTCGGTCAACGCATCATGGCGCCGAACGCTCCGACGGTTGTTGTTCACGGTGTTTCGAGCCACCACCAACAGCCATGGAAGTGCCTGTTCGGGCACCTCGTCCAAGCGTCGCCAGGCAACGAGGAACGTCTCGGAGACAACTTCCTGTGCACTGTGATGATCAACGTGGCGGCAGGTGTACGCGAACACCCGACCGGCGTAGGCGTCCCACAAGACGGTGAAACGCTCTTCGTCGCTCGGTGGTGGCCCGTCCTCGGATTTCGGCGTCATAAGAAGAGATGTCCGGCTGGTTGCTGATCCTTACAGCGTGGGCGCCAATGGACGGTATGCCGTGTTACTCCGGCCGAGGATTCCGACGGTCAGGAGCAACAACGCAAGGATGTACAGCGTCATGATCCAGATGCCGGCAGCGGCAGGCTGCCACTTGTTCGCCTGACCGAGCAGGATCAGGGCGTCAGAGGTGAGGAACAGTGCGCCGCCGATACCGGTGATCGTGTTGTAGGCCAGTGCGGTGGACGCGGTTCCCACCAGGATTGCGGCGTACACAGGGACGGCAATCCGAAGTGCCGGATCGAGACCGGTCCAGGCGTACGACACAAGGGCAATTCCGGCAACGGCGTACGCGCACAAAAACCATGGCCGCCTTCGTATCTCCCGAAGAGCGCCGTGCGAGAGAAAGAATCGGATGAAACAGACGTGACCGATCGCGAAGGCGGCCATCCCGATGACAAACGTGGAGTCCCAGATCAGGAACAGGTCTCCGAAAGCGCAGGCAATCAGCGCAGCAGCAACAATCCTCGGTCCGCCTTGGTCGACAACCCAGGCAGCCAGAATCGGCGCGAGCATGACCTTGGTGATCCCGTCCCAGGGCACAGCATCAGCGGCATTCAGGATCAGATGAAGAATCGCCACCGCGGAAAACCCGACAAACCATGGCGACCGGAAGGTACTCGGCAGTCCGACGTCGCGAACAGATTCACGCATCGGCTCAGTGCACGAAGTCCGCTGCACGCTCGGCGAGATCGAGCGCCGGCTGGGGGAGTATGCCGAGGATGAGCGTTACACCGGCGCCGAGGCCGATCACACTGCTGGTCAGTGCACTCGGCACCACGACGGTCGGTGCGTCTTCCGCCGATTCGGTGAAGAACATCAACACGATCACTCGCACGTAGAAGTAGGCGGCGATCGCGCTGCACAGGACGCCGACGATCACGAGAGGCGCCGCCCCACCCTCGGCGGCCGCGCTGAACACCGCGAACTTTCCGATGAACCCACTGGTCAACGGAATCCCGGCGAAAGCCAACAGGAACAGTGCAAACACAACGCCGACCAATGGTGAGCGTCTGCCCAATCCGGCCCAGCGCGACAGCGCAGCGACCTCACCGTCAGCGTCCCGGACCACACTGACGACGGCGAACGCACCCACGGTGCTGAATCCGTAAGCCAGAAGATAGAACATCGCCGAGGCGAGGCCGGCATCCGAGTCCGCCACCACGGCGGTCAGAATGAATCCGGTGTGCGCGATAGCCGAATAGGCCAGCATTCGCTTCATATCGGTCTGCGTCACTGCAACGATCGATCCGACAACCATCGTGAGAATCGCGACCGCCCACATCAGCGGGCGCCAGTTCACGTATTCATTGGGCAGGGCCACGTAGAAGACGCGAAGGATGGCGCCGAACGCGGCAATCTTGGTCGCAGTCGCCATGAAACTGGTGATCGGCGTCGGCGCCCCTTGATAGACGTCGGGAATCCACGAATGAAACGGCACTGCACCGACTTTGAACAGCAACCCCACTGCCACCAGGGCCGTTCCGAGCCAGAGGAAGGCGTCGGTGCCCGACCCGATGCGTGCTGCGTCGGCGATACCGGAGAGCGTGACCGTCCCGGCATAGCCGTACAGCAACGCAATTCCGAAAACGAAGAACGCCGACGAAAATGCCCCGAGCAGAAAGTACTTGAGCGCAGCTTCCTGGGAGAGCAGGCGACGTCTACGTGCCAGACCACACAGGAGATACAGAGGCAGTGAGAACACTTCGAGCGCAACGAACATCGTCAGTAGATCGTTCGAAGCCGGAAACAACAACATACCGCCGACCGCAAAGAGCGTGAGCGGAAAGACTTCGGTCTGGGCGATACCGACCTTCACTGCTTCTTGCTCCGCAACACTTCCCGGGACGCTCGACGCTTGAGGTGTGAAACTGCCGAGCGCGTCATGTTGCGCAATCACTTGGGCGGTGTTGCCCGAGCCTCGCTCGGCAATCAGCAGTACCGCGGGGATCGACACAAGAAGGATCGTGGCCTGCAAGAACAGCGTCGGTCCGTCGACCGCAACAGAACCCATCATCGCCGTCGACCGCGTGCCGGCGAGCAAAAGCACTGCCACGAACGCAGCCGCCAAACCTCCGACACCGAGAACGAGTTGCACTGGGTACCGAATACGCCGGGGTGCAAAGGCTTCGATGAGTACCCCGACCACCGCAACACCGAACACGATCAACATCGGCGAGAGCAGGCTGTATTCGATACTGGGTGATGCCGCGTCGGCCGAGCCGAGGATGGTCACGTCGTTGAAGGAACTCATTTGTGGACACCTCCTTCGTGGTCGGCGACGAGCGGCGTCGGTGCCTCGTAGACGACCGTGTGGCTCACTGCAGGAGTGATGACGTCCAAGGCAGGCTTGGGGTAGATGCCGAGAAGCAGGAGGAGTGCGATCAGAGGGGCGACCACCACGAGTTCGCGTCGCGCGAGGTCGCGGATCGTTCCCTGCCCTTCCTTCACCGGTCCGCCCATCATGCGCTGATAGAGCCAGAGTATGTAGATCGCGGACAGTACAAGCGCGACAGTCGCCACGATAGCGGCCACGTGGTAGCGCGAGTACGTTCCGATCAGCACCAGGAACTCACTGACGAACGGCGCGAGACCCGGCAGCGACAGTGTTGCCAACCCCGCAACGAGGAATGTGCCGGCCAGGACGGGTGCGACTTTCTGGACGCCGCCGTACGCTGCGATCGATCGTGTACCTCGCTGCGAGACCAGGAAGCCCGCAATCAAGAACAGCGCGGCAGTGGAGATTCCGTGATTAACCATGTACAGCGCGGAACCTGCCTGGCTCTGGCTGGTCATCGCGAAGATTCCGAGAATGATGAAGCCGAAGTGTGAAATCGACGTGTAGGCGATCAGTCGCATGACGTCTGTCTGCGCGATCGCCAGTATTGCGCCGTAGACGATTCCGATCACGGCGAGCGTGATGATCCACGGTGCAAAAGTCGACGACGACTCCGGGAACAGTTGCAGGCAGTAGCGAATCATCGCGAAGGTGCCTACCTTGTCCACGACCGCCATCATCAACACTGCTGTCGACGGAGTCGATTCCACCGCGGAGTCCGGCAACCAACTGTGCAGCGGCCAGAGCGGTGCCTTGACCGCGAACGCGAACATGAATCCGAGGAACAAGGCGTTGAGCACCCCGGGTCCGACGCCGAGTTCACCGCTGCTCGCCGCGGACGCGATCGCTCGGAAGTCGAAAGTGCCGCTGGTGAAGGGACTCTCGTCGCGCGTGGTGACCACGTACAGGCCGATGACCGCAGCGAGCATAACCAGGCCGCCGAGGAGGTTGTAGAGCAGAAACTTCACGGCTGCGCGAGATCTGCCCACTCCGCCGAACCCGCCGATGAGGAAATACATCGGTATCAGCATTGCCTCGAAGAAAATATAGAACAGGAGAATATCCAAGGCGCTGAACGAAATCATCACCATGGACTCGACAACAAGGATCAGCGCGAAATAGGTGTGCGGCATCCGCTTGGGTGATGTTGGGTCCGCGGGGACGTCGTTCCAGCCCGCGATCAGTAGTAATGGCACCAGCACTGCGGTGAGAAGAACCAGAACGAGTGCGATGCCGTCAAGCCCGAGTGTGTAGCTGGTACCGAAAGCCGGTATCCAGCTATGGCTTTCGACGAACTGAAACTGCCCGCCGCCGCGGTCGAACGCAACTCCGAGACCGCCGGCGATCACCAGGACTGCCACGGACACTGCCAGCGCGAGAGATTTGGCAAATTGGTACGACCGTGCAGGCAGAGCGAGGACAACACCCGCTCCGATGAGCGGAAGCAGCCAGAGCGCCGTCAGCGCAGGGAAGCCGGCATTGGTCACAGAGTCGCTCACCGCCGCTTCGATCACCACAGTGTCACCGCCATCATTGTCGCGACCACGAGTGTTGCTCCGACAAACATCACCAGCGCGTACGAACGAACGAACCCGGTCTGCAGCTTCCGCGTGAGCGTGGACAACCCGGTGACGACCACCGCAAAGCTACCCACGACGCCGCCTATTCCCTTGGTGTCGACCACTTCCAGCGACTTGGTGAGTTGTTGTCCCGGCTTCATGAACACCGCCTCGTTGAAGGCGTCACCGTACAGATCACGGCGAGCCGCAACGGTCAACGGAGAAACCGGAGTCGGTGCCACCACGGGAATCTCCCGGGTGGCGTACTCGCGATAAGCAATCGCGACGCCGGCGGCGACTGCGAGCAGCGCCAGCGCGGTGATCGACCATGCGGGTATCGGCGGTTCGACGTGATGGGAGCCGACTACCGGTTCCAGCCAGTTCTGCAAGCTGGACCCGATGGTCAGGAGCATGCCGGCCCCGACGGATCCCACCGCCAGAATGATCATCGGAGACGTCATCACCGCCGGAGATTCGTGAGGTTTCTGGTTCTCCCAGCGGGCCTTCCCGAAGAAGGTCATCAGCATCACGCGGCTCATGTAGAAGGCAGTGAGCGCCGCACCCAAGAGCGTGACGATGCCAAGCACAACACCCTTGACGCCGCCCTCGCCGATTGCAACCTCGATGATCTTGTCCTTGGAGAAGAACCCGGCAAACGGCGGAACACCGATGATGGCAAGATATCCGAGCCCGAACGTGACAAAAGTCAGTGGCATGAACGCTCGGAGTCCGCCGTAGCGCCGCATGTCGGTTTCGTCGTTCATCGCGTGCATCACGGAGCCGGCGCCGAGGAACAGGCCCGCCTTGAAGAATCCGTGGGTGATCAGATGAAGGATTGCGAAGGCGTATCCGGCTGGTCCGAGACCCGCGGCCAGGACCATGTATCCGATCTGACTCATGGTCGATGCGGCGAGCGCTTTCTTGATGTCGTCCTTCGCACAGCCGATGATCGCACCGAACAGGAGCGTCACGGCACCGACGATGACAACCACGAGTTGAGCGTCGGGCGCGAGATCGAAGATCGGATTGGAGCGCACGATCAAGTAGACGCCGGCGGTGACCATCGTGGCCGCGTGAATCAGAGCCGAAACGGGGGTGGGGCCCTCCATCGCGTCGCCGAGCCACGACTGCAGCGGCACTTGCGCCGACTTCGCGCACGCAGCGAGGAGGAGCATCAGACCGATCGCCGTCAGGACACCTTCGCTTGCGCCGGACGCGTCGCCGAAGACATTGCTGAACGAGAGCGAGCCGAATGTGCTGAACATCAACATCATTGCGATCATCAATCCGATGTCGCCCACCCGATTGACGACAAAAGCCTTCTTGGCGGCAGTCGCCGCCGACGGCTTGTGCTGCCAGAAGCCGATCAGCAGGTATGACGCCAAACCGACGCCTTCCCAGCCGACGTAGAGTCCGAGGAAGTTGTCGGCGAGCACCAGAAGCAGCATTGCAGCGAGGAAAAGATTGAGGTACGCGAAGAACTTACGACGCTCGGGGTCGTGCGCCATGTATCCGACCGAGTAGATGTGGATCAGCGAACCTACACCGGTGATGAGCAGAACGAAACACATCGACAGTTGGTCCAGTTGCAGTCCGAACTCGACCTGAAGACTGTCGACCGGGACCCAACTGAACAGGTGCTCGGTGACGGTGCGGTCGGCGGTGTCACGGCCGAGCATGGCGATGAAAAACACCACTGCGACGACAAACGACGCGATAGCCATGACGCAGGCAAGCAGGTGACCCCACGCGTTCGTGCGACGACCGGCCAGCAAAAGGACAGCGGCGCCGCACAGCGGCAGGGCGGGGAGCAACCAGATGGCGGACGTGATTCCTCCTGACATATCAGTACTTCAGCAGGTCTGCGTCGTCGACGGATACAGAACGCCGAGATCGGAAGATGATCATGATGATTGCCAGGCCGACGACTACTTCGGCCGCAGCGACCACCATCGTGAAGAAGGCGAAGATCTGGCCGTCCAGATTGCCGTGCATGCGCGCGAAGGTCACGAACGCCAAGTTGGCGGCGTTGAGCATCAATTCGATACACATGAACACCACGATGGCGTTGCGGCGCAGGAGGACTCCTGCAGCTCCGATCGTGAACAACAGGACGGACAGATACAGATAGTTCTCGGGATTCATCGCTGAGTCTCCTCACCGGTGCTCGGATCCGGGGAACGTGGAGTGAGCGCGCTGCTGACCGAGAGCGTCGAGAATGTTCCGTCCGGCAACAAGGCCGGCATGTCCACTGCGTTGTGACGTGCGTACACGCCGGGACTGGGGAGTGGAGTGGCCGAGCCCTTTTCGGGATTGTCTTCATCGCTGCCCAGGTACGCGAATCGTTGCTTGGAGAGTTCGCGTTGGCTGAGTGTGGCTCCGATCTTCTCCCGGTGTGCGAGCATCATTGCGCCGAGTGTCGCCGTGATCAGCAGTGCGCCGGTCAGTTCGAAGGCCCAGACGTAGCGGATGAAGATGAGATCGGCGAGTCCGTCGATGTTGCCCTGGTCGAGTCCGGTGAATCCGGTGAAGCCCGAGATCGACGCATTTCCGAGGCCTCCGATGAGGAGTAGCCCGAATCCGACGCCGATCACGATCGCGCTGACTCGTTGTCCGCGTAGCGTTTCGACCAGGGAGTCCGAAGAATCCACGCCCACCAGCATCAGGACGAACAAGAACAACATCATCACCGCGCCGGTATAGACGACGATCTGAACGACACCCAGGAACAGTGCGCCCTGCACGATGTAGAACACGGCCAGGATGATCATCGTCATCGCAAGGAAGAGTGCAGAGTAGACGGCCTTGGGAGCGGCGACGACACCCAAAGCGCTGATCACCGCAAGGGTTCCGAGGATCCAGAACTGCACCGCCTCGCCGGTGGAGGTCGATGTCATCGTTCCCTCCGCCAGGATCGTGGTCGTGACCGCCGCGATCATTTCTCGGTCTCCGGGTTCGGCTCTCGCTCGGGTGCTGCTTGCTCGGATACTGCTTGTTCGGGTACTGCTGTGATGTCGCCGCGGTAGTAGTCGTCCTGAGTTGTGCCGGGACGCAGCGCGTGTGGTGGCGCTGTCATGTCGGGTTTCAGGGGCGCGAGCAGTCGGTCCTTCTCGTAGATCAATCCAGCTCGATTGTCGTCGACCATCTCGTACTCGTTGGTCATCGTGAGGGCCCGAGTGGGGCAGGCCTCGACGCAGAGGCCGCAGCCGATGCACCGCAGGTAGTTGATCTGATACACCTGCCCGTAGCGCTCACCGGGGGAGAACCGTTCTTCTTCGGTGTTGTCAGCACCCTCGACATAGATCGCGTCGGCGGGGCAGGCCCAGGCACACAGTTCGCAACCGATGCACTTCTCGAGTCCGTCCGCATACCGGTTGAGTTGATGGCGACCGTGGTATCCGGGCGCGGTGGGGCGCTTCTCCTCCGGATAGAACTCGGTCTCGGGTTTCTTGAACATGGTCGAGAGCGTCACTCCGAAACCCGCGATAGGTCCGAGGAATTCAGGCATGGGAGTCCTCCGATGTGTCGGAAACATCTGTGCGTCGCGGCGGTGGCACGTTCTGACCAGGCAGTTTTTGACCAGGCAGTTTTTGACCAGGCAGCGGTGGAACCGGGAAGCCGCCCGACATTGCATCGAAAGGCAAGGTCCCCGAAGCGGTGACCAACGCGGCAGTTCGGCGTCGGCCGCGGTAAGTCCCGGCCAACACGATCAGGAGCGCAGCTCCGAGAACCAGTGCGACGCAGAGAAGTACGACCCAGGTGTTGTAGCCCTCGTTGCGGAACGCACGAACGGTCGCGATCACCATCACCCATACCAAAGCTGCTGGGATCAAAACCTTCCAGCCGAGATTCATGAACTGGTCGTAGCGCAATCGAGGAAGCGTGCTGCGCAACCAGATGAAGACGAAGAGGAAGCCCCACACTTTCGCGACAAACCACAGCACCGGCCACCAACCGGAATTGGCGCCGTCCCAAAGATTGAACGGGAACGGTGCGTGCCACCCGCCCAGAAACAGCGTGGTGGCCAGAGCGGACACCGTCACCATGTTCACGTACTCGGCCAGCATGAACATCGCGAACTTGAGGGAGGAGTACTCGGTGTGGAACCCACCTACCAGCTCACCCTCGGCCTCGGGAAGGTCGAAGGGAGCCCTGTTGGTTTCGCCGACCATGGCTGTCACGTAGATCAGGAAGGACGGCAGGAGGAGAAAGACGTACCAGGCTCCCTGTTGGGCGTCGACGATGCCGGACGTGGACATCGTGCCGGCGTAGAGGAAAACGGCAGCGAAAGACAGGCCCATCGCTACCTCGTACGAGATGACCTGAGCGGTCGATCGAAGTGCGCCCAGTAGGGGATACGTCGATCCCGAAGACCAGCCGGCAAGGACGATCCCGTACACACCGATAGAAGTGACGGCCAGGATGTACAGAACGCCGACCGGTAGATCGGTCAGTTGCAGGGGTGACCGGGTTCCGAAAATCGACACCTGTGGACCGAACGGGATGACAGCAAACGCCATGAAGGCGGGCACGACCGCGATGACGGGCGCGAGGAGGTAAATCGGTTTGTCGGCGCCGGTCGGTGTGATGCCCTCCTTGAGGGCGAGCTTGATTCCGTCAGCGAGGCTCTGGAGCATTCCACGGGGGCCGACGCGGTTCGGTCCGACACGCATCTGCATGCGTGCCATGACCTTTCGTTCCGCGTAGATCGCCACCAGCGGGGTGAGTACGAGGAACACGAAGATAGCGAGAGCCTTGCCGATCACCAACCACCACGGGTCGTGCCCGAACGCCGACAGGTCGACCGGAGCTGCGACCGTCCCGTACTCGTGGGTGTTCATTGCGCTCCCGCCTTCGCAATCTTCACCACGGACCCCGCGGTGACGCAGAGCGTTTCGTAGATCGTGCTACCCGGTGAATTGAGCGGGAGCCAGACTGTTCGAGGCGGGAGTTCGGTGATCTCCAACGGTAATGTGATGGAACCGGATTCAGTCGACACCGCAACGTGATCGCCGTTGTCGGCGCCGATCTCGGCAGCGGTCTCGGCCGACAAACGCACGAGCGACGGCCGTGCCGTACCCGCCAGGTTGGGCTCGCCGTCTTGCAATCGGCCGTTGTCGAGCAACATTCGCCAACTCGACAACACTGCCTCGCCCAGTGCCGGTGTGGGCATGGTGCCTGACGGGACCTGTGGCGAGGTGGGGCGCGATCCGGACCAAGCGCCGAGGCGGTGTATCTCCGAGCGTGCGGAATCTGCGTCGGGTAGGCCCAGATCGATGCCCATCTCGGCTGCGATCGCGTGGAGAACGCGCTGATCCGGCATTACTCCTGTCGTTCTCAACGCGGTGTCGAACACGCGCTCGCGGCCTTCCCAGTCGAGGAAGGTTCCGGGCTTCTCGGCGACCGGTGCCACCGGGAAGACGACGTCGGCGAGTTCGGTGACTCCGCTGTGACGGATCTCCAAACTCACAACGAACCCTGCGGCTTCGATCGCGGCCCTTGCCCTCGCCGGGTTCGGGAGATCACTCAACTCGACGCCGCCGACAAGAAGCGCAGCAGTCGTCTGCCCCGGATCCAGCAGACTCGCGGCGTCGCGACCGTCGGATGCCGGGATGGAGGCCCCCCACACTGATTCCACCTCCTGACGTGCTGCCGGGTCCGCAACGGGGCGTCCGCCGGGAAGCAATCCCGGTAGCGCGCCGGTCTCGACGGCGCCGCGATCACCAGCGCGGCGTGGCACCCAGGCCAAAGAAGCTCCCGTCGATTCGGCGAGTCGCAGCGCCGCGGCGAAGCCGCCTGCTACCGCACTCAGTCGCTCACCCAGCAGGATCACAGCACCGGGCTGCCGGAGGAGTTGACCCTCCTCACTGCTGGGGTGGGACAACGAATCCATCAGAGCTGCTTCACTTCCGGGTACGGTCCGAAGTAGACCACCGCCCATCTTCTGCAGGCCGCGCGTAGCGAATGGCGCGCTGGAGAGCACCGTCGTCTTGCCGAAACGTGCGGCCTTGCGCAGTCGCAGGAAGATGATCGGTGACTCCTCCTCTGGCTCGAGAGCTACCAGCAACGCGGTCGGGGCAGATTCGAGGTCCTGGTACGTCACCGACCCTTCAAGTGTGCGGCCAGCGACGTGAGCTGAGAGGAAATCTTCCTCTTCGGCTGAGTGAGCGCGGATTCGGAAGTCGATGTTGTTGGTAGCGAGAGCAACTCGCGCGAACTTACCGTAGGCGTAGGCGTCCTCCAAGGTAGAGCGTCCGCCGACGAGTACGCCTGCGTCACCGCGGGCCTGCGCGAAGGATCGCGCAACGAGGTCGAGTGCCATGGGCCACGACGCCGGAATCAATTCGCCGTCAGCATTGCGGATCAGGGGAGTGGTGATCCGATCACCTTGGGTCGTGTACGTGAAAGCGAAGCGCCCCTTGTCGCAGTTCCATTCCTCGTTGACGTCGGGGTCGTCCCCGGCGAGACGACGGAGAACCTTTCCGCGACGGTGGTCGGTGCGCTGAGCACATCCGTCGGCGCAGTGTTCACACACGCTGGGGCTGGACACCAGATCGAACGGTCGCGCCCGGAATCGATATGCCGTACTGGTGAGCGCGCCGACCGGGCAAACCTGGATGGTGTTGCCCGAGAAGTAGGACTCGAAGGGCTCGTTGGCGTAGATCCCGACCTGTTGAAGCGCGCCGCGCTCGAGGAGATCGATGAACGGGTCGCCGGCGATCTGACTCGAGAATCGCGTGCACCTGGCGCAGAGGACACAACGCTCGCGGTCGAGGAGGATCTCGGACGAGAGGGGGATGGGCTTGGGGTAGGTCCTTTTCTCCTCACCGAACCGGGATTCGGTGCGACCGGTCGACATCGCCTGGTTCTGGAGCGGACACTCGCCGCCCTTGTCGCACACGGGGCAGTCCAGAGGGTGGTTGATGAGCAGGAGTTCCATCACCCCGCGTTGCGCCTTCTCGGCCACAGGCGACGTGAGCTGTGTGGTGACGACCATTCCGTCCGCAACCGGTGTCGTGCAGGACGCCACCGGCTTGCGTTGACCTTCGACTTCCACGATGCACTGGCGGCAAGCACCGACCGGGTCCAGTAGAGGATGATCGCAGAACCGCGGAATCTGGGTGCCGATCATCTCCGCAGCGCGAATGATCAACGTGCCCTGGGGGACCTGGAGTTCCCGGCCGTCGATGGTGAGGGTGACGAGATCAATCGGCGGTGCCGCATCGGTTCCAGTGGTGGCGTCGGCTGCAGTCATGAGACGAACGCTCCTGTCGCGAGAACGGACCGGTGAGGATCGAACGGGCATCCGTTCCCGTCGAAATGCGCTACGTATTCCTCGCGGAAGTACTTCAAGGAAGACATGATCGGGCTGGTCGCTCCATCACCCAACGCGCAGAAGGACTTTCCGAGGATCGTGTCCGAGATATCGAGAAGTTTGGTGAGATCGGCCTCGGTTCCTGTTCCACCTTCGAGCCGACGCAGGATCTGCACCAGCCAGTACGTGCCCTCGCGGCACGGCGTGCATTTACCGCAGGATTCGTGAGCGTAGAACTCGGTCCATCGCAACACCGCACGCACGATGCAGGTTGTCTCGTCGAATATCTGCAAGGCCTTGGTACCGAGCATGGATCCCGCGGCGCCGACGCCCTCGTAGTCGAGTGGGACATCGAGATGTTCGTCGGTGAAGATCGGTGTCGAGGATCCGCCGGGAGTCCAGAATTTGAGGGTGTGTCCAGCGCGGACCCCGCCTGCGTATTCGAGCAGCTCGCGCAAGGTGATCCCGAGTTCAGCCTCGTACTGGCCGGGGGTGGTGACATGACCCGAGAGCGAATACAGCGTGAATCCCGGTGACTTCTCACTTCCCATCGACCGGAACCACTCCGGGCCGCCCAGGACGATCGACGGAACACTCGCGATGGACTCGACGTTGTTGACGACGGTCGGGCAGGCATAGAGACCGGCGACAGCGGGGAACGGCGGCCGCAGTCGAGGCTGACCGCGTCGTCCCTCCAACGAATCGAGGAGGGCCGTCTCTTCCCCACAGATATAGGCGCCGGCTCCGGCATGGACGACGAGATCCAGATCGAAACCCGAACCGAGGACGTTGCGGCCCAGATATCCGGCCGCGTAAGCCTCGGCGACAGCGGTCTGCAGGCGTCGCAGAACCGGGACAACCTCACCTCTGACGTAGATGAACGCCTTCGCTGCTCGAATTGCGTACGCCGCGATGATCACTCCCTCCACCAACGTGTGTGGGGTCGCCATCATCAACGGCATGTCCTTGCATGTGCCCGGTTCGGACTCGTCGGCATTGACGACGAGGTAGTGAGGCTTGCCGTCTCCTGGCTTGTCTTCGGAGACCTGGGGGATGAAGCTCCACTTGAGGCCTGTCGGGAAGCCCGCGCCGCCACGTCCGCGCAGGCCCGCGTCCTTGACGGTTTCGATCACGGCGTCGGGGGGCGTGGCCAGCGCTTTGCGCAGCGCCTGGTAGCCGTCGCGGCGAAGGTAGCTGTCGAGGGTCCATGAATTCGGTTGATCCCAGTATCGACTCAGGACGGGGGCGAGTGTCATGTCACTTCCCTTCGCCGGGAGCGTCGGCCGCGGAAGCCGAGCCGGGTGGATTGTCGTCGAGAGATCGGCTGATACGTAGTCCGGCAAGAGTTGCATCGCCGACGGTCTGCGCTTCGGCTGCCTCGATTCGCGTATCCGGAAAACCAGCCAGAGTGCGCGCAGTCTGCCGGAACGAGCACAGCGTGGCACCGCGATCGGGTGTCACGCGCTCTCCGGCGCGGAGCGCATCGACGAGTGAGCGCGCCGATTCCGGGGTCTGATTGTCGAAGAACTCCCAGTTGATCATCATGACGGGGGCGTAGTCGCACGCCGCATTGCACTCGATGTGTTCGAGGGTGATCTTACCGTCGGACGTCGAGATGGAGTGTCCACCTTCATCTCTGGAGCCTGTCGAGCCCAGGTGCTCTTCGAGTGCCGCGAGGATGTCGTCGCCGCCCATGATCGCGCACAGCGTGTTGGTGCAGACTCCGACCAGATACTCACCCGTCGGCCCCCGGCGATACATGGAGTAGAAGGTGGAAACTGCGGCGACCTCGGCGCCCGTCAAACCCAGCTTGGCACTGCAGAAATCGATCCCGGCCGGGGTGATGTACCCGTCCTCGGATTGCACGAGATGAAGGAGCGGCAAGAGGGCGGATCGACTGGTGGTCGCGGCGGCGTCAGGCTCACGGTAGCGAGCGATGACGGTTTCGGCGTCGGCGTCGAGTCGGGCCAGTACGTCGGGTGGATAGCTCGATCGTGCGCCAGGGCGTACCAATTGCGTGGGCTCCTCCGGGCGCGGCCCGAGTTCGATGAACACGCGTGACGAGCCGTTCGGGCCGGTCATCGGTCCACTCCGCCCATGACGGGATCGATACTGGCAACCGAAGCGATCACGTCGGACACCATGCCTCCCTCACACATCGCGGCTACTGCCTGAAGGTTGGTGAACGACGGGTCCCGGAAATGGACGCGGTACGGCCGGGTTCCCCCGTCGCTGACCATGTGCACCCCCAGTTCGCCACGCGGAGACTCGACGGCGACGTACACCTGACCTGGCGGCACGCGGATACCCTCGGTGACCAGTTTGAAATGGTGAATCAGACCTTCCATGGAGGACTCCATGATCTTGGCGATGTGCTTCTGCGAGTTGCCGAGGCCATCCGGTCCCACAGCGAGATCGGCAGGCCAGGCGATCTTCTTGTCGTCCACCATGACCGGGCCCGGTTGTAGCTTGTCGAGGCACTGCTCCACGATCTTGAGGGACTCCTTCATCTCCTCGACGCGGATGACGTACCTTCCGTAGCAATCGGATCCGTCGTGTGTCACTACGTCGAACTCGTAGTTCTCGTAGCCGCAGTACGGCTGCGCTCGACGCTGATCGTGGGGGAGACCTGTGGCGCGAAGGACCGGCCCCGTCACCCCGAGCGCCATACAGCCGGTGAGATCGAGATATCCGATTCCCTGGGTACGTGCTTTCCAGACGGAGTTGTCGCTGAGCATCAGTTCGACGTCACGTAACCGTTTCGGTAGGACCTTCAACAATTCCCGAACCTTCGCGACCGACCCGTCGGGTAGATCCTGAGCGAGACCACCAGGCCTGATGTAGGCGTGATTCATCCGCAGTCCGGTGATCGTCTCGAACACGTCCAGAATCAATTCGCGTTCGCGGAATCCGAACAGCATCGCCGTTACGGCGCCGAGTTCCATTCCGCCGGTCGCCAGGGCCACGAGATGTGAGGAGATCCGATTGAGTTCCATCATCATCACGCGAATGACGGTGGCTCGCTCGGGAATGTCGTCGGTGATGTCGAGAAGTTTCTCGACTCCGAGGCAGTACGCGGTTTCGTTGAAGAACGGTGACAGGTAGTCCATTCGAGTAACGAAAGTGACACCCTGCGTCCAGTTCCGGAATTCGAGATTCTTCTCGATTCCGGTGTGCAGGTACCCGATTCCACATCGAGCTTCCACGACCGTCTCACCCTCGATCTCGAGAATGAGGCGCAAGACCCCGTGAGTGGACGGATGCTGTGGGCCCATGTTGACCACGATCCGTTCCGCCTCGCCGGTTCGCTGGCGGGCGGCCGCGGTGACGATGTCGTCCCAGTCCTGACCCGATGCCGTGACGACGGTTTCCGTCGTGGCACCGGAGTTGCTTCCTGTCGTCTCGTTCATCAGTTGTACGACCTACGCTCGTCGGGAGGCGGAGTCTGGGCGCCCTTGTACTCGACCGGGATACCGCCGAGCGGATAGTCCTTCCGCTGGGGGTGGCCTTTCCAGTCGTCGGGCATCTCGATGCGGGTCAGGGCCGGATGACCGTCGAAGACGATCCCGAAGAAGTCGTACGTCTCGCGTTCATGCCAGTCATTGGTCGGGTAGATCCCGACAATCGACGGAATATGCGGATCGGAATCCGGCACAGATACTTCCAGCCTGATTCGGCGGTTGTGCGTAATCGAGGCAAGTGGATACACGGCGTGCAGTTCACGACCGGTGTCCTGCGGGTAGTGCACTCCGTCGACACCCAGGCAGAGCTCGAAGCGAAGGTCCGGTTCGTCGCGCAGTCTTCGCGCAACCTGCGGCAAGTGGGAGCGTTCGACGTGCAGCGTCATCTCGTCTCGAAAGATCACCACACGCTCGACTGCAGCGGTGAAAGTGCCACCCGCGCTGCTCAATGCCGCGTCCAACGAATCCGCGACTGCATCGAAATAACCGCCGAAGGGTCGAGAAGCCTTGTCCTCTAGAGAGATCGGAGGGGCAAGCCTGCTGTAGCCCGAGGTGTCGCCAGTGCCGCGGACCCCGAACATCCCTCTCGCGCCGGTGTTACCCGAGGTCATCGCAGCAGCCCCTTCATGTCGATGGTGGGGGTGGATGCCAGTGCGGCGCGCTCGGCTGCCGCGCGTGCCTCTTCGCGGTTCACGCCGAGGGGCATTTCCTGGATCTTTCGGTGCAGTTCGATGATCGCGTTCAGGAGCATCTCCGGCCGCGGCGGACAGCCGGGCAAGTAGATGTCGACCGGCACGATGTGGTCGACGCCCTGAACCACTGCGTAGTTGTTGAACATTCCGCCGGACGACGCGCATACACCCATGGCCAGAACCCATTTCGGCTCGGCCATCTGGTCGTAGACCTGACGAAGTACCGGGCCCATCTTTTGACTGACCCGCCCGGCCACGATCAGAAGGTCTGCCTGTCGCGGCGACGCGCGGAATGCCTCCATACCGAACCGCGCCAGGTCGAAGCGACCCGACGTGGTTGCCATCATCTCGATGGCGCAGCACGCGAGCCCGAAGGTGGCAGGCCACAGTGATCCTTTGCGGGCATAACCTGCCAGGCCCTCGACCGTGGTCAGTAGAAATCCGCTGGGGAGCTTTTCTTCGAGACCCATATCCGACTCTTTTCAGTCGTAACAGCTGCGGTGTGACCGGTTTTGTCTGACTCGTGTGTGCTGTTCCTGTGTTCGCTGAGCTAGTCCCAACCGAGACCGCCTCGTCGCCATTCGTATGCGTATGCCACCGAGACGTTGACTATGAAAAGGCCCATCGCCGCGAGGCCGAACAAGCCGAGCGAATCGAAATGCACCGCCCACGGATAGAGGAAAACGATCTCGATGTCGAAGATGATGAACAGCATTGCCGTCAGATAGAACTTGACGGGAAACCGTCCGCCACCAGCGGTACGGGGTGCCGGTTCGATTCCGCATTCGTAGGCTTCGAGTTTCGCCCTGTTGTACCGCTTCGGGCCGACCACGGACGCGAGAACAACCGACACCACAGCGAAGGCCATCGCGATGACCCCGAGAACGAGAATGGGGATGTAAGCGTTCATCTCACCCGAACTCCTCTCCGCTGTGCGGATGTCCGCCTAGCCCGAAGGTGCCGTTAACCCGAAGGTGCCGTTAACCCGAAGGTGCCGTTAACCCGAAGGTGCCGTTCGATTTCGATACTGCCAGCAATTCGACACTTATGTGACCTGCGACACCCACACTAGGGGAGGCCTCCGACATTGGGTTGATTTTCGAGGTGCCGAGTTTCGCTCTCGAAAGTCCGAAGTAGTCGGCGCCGCAACGAATCACCGCTGCAACGGGTGCTCACCGGCTCAGTTGCCGACGCAGAAGCGCGATGACGGTGGAAGAGAGTTCCATCGGATCTATCGGCTGCGGCACTGAGGCTTCCGCTCGCGACCACGACGCCAGCCACGCATCGTCGGGTCGACCGGTCAGTACGAGGATCGGCGGACAGTCGACGATCTCGTCCTTGAGTTGTTTCGCGACGCCCATGCCGCCCGCCGGACTCGCCTCGCCGTCGAGGATGGCGAGATCGATTCCGCCGGCATCGAGCTTGTCGACGACGATCGGCGCCGTCGCGACCTCGACGTAATCGATGGTGGGCATCGAAGGATGTGGGCGCTCTCCGAGAGCGAGCCGAACTTGCTCGCGGGTGTGTGCGTCGTCGCTGTAGACGAGGATGCGCACGGGTGCCATGGAGTTGGGCTCTGCGGTCTCGGCGGACACGCGGCCGACGTTACTCCGGGCGGTCCCCGGCTACCGGCGAATGTTCAACATCGGCAAGAACTTCCGAGAAATCGCAGCTGGGCTTCACAGCAAACGGCCCCTACCCGGCGATGAACGCCGAAGTAAGGGCCGCCTGAATTGCGTGTGCGCTCAGAAGTTTTCGACGAACTTCGTCAGGCCCTTGCTTGCAGTTTCCAGGGCCGTCTTCTGCGCCTTCTTCACCAGGAAGCCCGGCAGCGGGATCTTGGGATCGATGGTCAGTTCGAAGGTGACCTTGGTTCCACCGTCGGTGGGAGTCAAGACGTACGAGCCGTCCTGCTGGTTCTGCTGGCCGCTCTCGACGAGGGTCCAGGTCACCTTGTCGTCGCCCTCGAAGGTGTAGTCGACTACCTGCTCGTCGTTGATTCCCAGAATGGACACGGCCATGCGAACGCGATGGGGTCGACCGTCGTCGTGAGTGCTCTCGATGGTGATCTTCTTGTGCGCAGACGACCACTCCGGCAGCCGATCGACTGCAGCTACGGCCTTCATCACCGTTTCCGGATCAGCCTTGATCTCGAATTCCTTGACGCCCGAAACGGCCATGAACGTGCTCCTTCTCGCCTTGCGGCAACGGTTCGTGATTACTGCAGTTGCGCAATTAGATCATCGGCGATCAGGGTGGCGTCGAACTAGTCCATGCCGTTCTTGCGCATCTGGTCCCGCAATGCGCCCTGAACGGCTTGTGAAACCCACGAGTTGAGGGAGACTCCGTTCTGATTGGCTGCCTCCTCGGCGCGAGCTTTGATCTGCTCCATCATCCTCAACGTCACTCGGCTGATATCGCCGCTGACGTCGTCGAACGAGTAAGTGGAGTCCTTTCTTTCATCGTCTGCCTTCTCGTTTCCGCCCTCGCCGCCGGTCGAATTCGTCGGGCGGACTACGTCGGTCACGATCTCGTTGCCGTCGAGGTTGACCCTGACCTCGCGGCCGTCGAGTTTGGTCCCGATCTCCTTGGCCAACTCCGTCGCCGCGGCCAACAAGACCAGGCGGACCGAGGGTTCGATGGCGGCGGACAACGACGCCGCAATCCGGCGCGTGTGATCGTCGCCGAGTTCGGCTGCGGTGACGAGGTCATTCTGCAGCTTCGCGGTGTACTCCGAAATGTCCATGACACCAGAGTGGCGTCAAAAGTGACGTCAGTCAAGGGTGTGGTGACGTCACTCGATCTCGGGGGAGCGCAACCGCTATAGAGTTGCCCAGCACCTGAGGCGAACGGCGCCCGGGTTTCGTGCTGGTCGTTTCGTGCTTGTCGAGGAGTGGGTTGTGCCGAACACGGTGTCGCTGAAAGTGCAGTTGGTGGCGAAGTCCGAGTTCTTCCCGCCCGAGGACATTCCGTGGGAGACGGACGCGGATGGCGGCGAAGCGCTCGTCGAGTTCTCCGGCCGAGCCTGCTACCAGAGTTGGTCCAAGCCGAATCCGCGAACCGCAACCAACGCCGGCTACCTCAGGCATCTGCTCGAGGTCGGACACGTTTCGGTGCTAGAGCACGCGACGGTGAGCTTCTACATCACTGGTATCTCGCGCTCGTGCACTCACGAATTGATTCGTCACCGGCACTTCTCGTACTCGCAACTCTCGCAGCGATTCGTTCGCGAGAATGATGCGAACGTTGTCGTGCCTCCCGCGGTCGAAGGTGATCCTGAGCTCGAAGCACTGTTTCTGTCTGCCACCGACGAGAGCCGTCGCGCTTACGGCGAACTGCTGACCGCCCTCGAGGGGAAATTGCAATCAGTGCCCGGTGCCCCGATGCGTGGGAAGCAAGCCAGGCAAGCTGCGCGCTCGGTGCTGCCCAACGCAACCGAGACGCGCTTGGTCGTGACCGGGAACTATCGGGCCTGGCGGCACTTCGTCGAGATGCGCGCCACCGAACATGCCGACGTCGAGATCCGGCGAGTCGCGATCGAGTGCCTACGTCAGCTTCGTGACGTCGCCCCAAATGTGTTCGGGGACTACGAGATTCTCCGCGGAAGCGACGGATCGGAAATCGCCGTCAGTGCATTTGCGGCCGAGTCGTGACTCGTGTGCAGAAGTAAGAGCTGAACCGGGTAACCTTCTGACCATGACCTACGGTGATTCCGCTTCTCTTGTCGAGCGTCCGTTCGGCACCATTTCCGTTGCGATGGTGACCCCGTTCACTGCCGACGGGAAGTTGGACGTCGACGCGGGAGTGCGCCTCGCAGCCCATCTCGTCGACAACGGCTGCGACGGCCTCGTTCTTGCCGGCACGACCGGTGAGTCTCCCACCACCACCGAGTCCGAGAAGCTCGACCTGCTCCGCGCAGTGATCGACGCCGTCGGCAACCGCGCGAAGATCGTTGCAGGCGCCGGGAGCAACGACACCGCCCACAGTGTCGAACTCGCCCGTGACGCGGCTCGCGCCGGAGCGCACGGTCTGCTCGTCGTCACCCCGTACTACTCGCGTCCGCCCCAGGCCGGACTCTTTGCACACTTCACCGCCGTCGCCAACGCGACCGACCTGCCCGTCATGTTGTACGACATTCCGCCCCGCTCCGTCGTCCCCATCGAGACCGAAACGATCCGCCGACTCGCCGAGCACCCGCGGATCAAGGCCGTCAAGGATGCCAAGGGTGACCTCAACGCCGGCGCAGAGTTGATCGGCACCACCGAGCTTCAGTTCTTCTCCGGTGACGACCCGCTGAACCTGCCGTGGCTCGCTGTCGGTGCTACCGGCTTCGTCAGCGTCATCGGCCATCTCGTTCCGGGTCGCCTCCGCGACCTCCACACCGCGTTCGTGTCCGGCGACATCGCCCGCGCACGCGAGATAAACCTCAGTTTGATCCCTGTGATTCGTTCCGTTGCCCGCCTCGGCGGTGTCAGCGCTTCGAAGGCGGGTCTGCGACTCATCGGAATCGATGTCGGAGAACCACGCCTTCCGCAGGTTGCACCCACTAAAGAGCAGATCGACGGTCTTGCCGCCGATCTGCATGCGGCAGGAGTTTTGTAAATGACCCGTCCCCCCCGACGTCGTAGTGCCAGTCGTCAAGCCGGTCCGCCTTCGCCTCCGGCTCCCGAAACGGCCGCGAAGGCCGCACCGGTAGAGGCACCAGCTGCGCCGGCGGCAGAAGCGGCCCCCGCCGCAGCCGCCCCGCCCAAGAAGGCCGCAGCAGCCAAATCTGCAGCGACCAAGTCCGCAGCCACCAAATCTGCTGCACCCAAGAAATCGACCGAAGACAGGTCGCCACGCAAATCTGCCGGCGGCAACCGTCCGGCAGCGTCGAAGGCGGGCAACGGGCGCGGAAACAAGCGCCCCGAGAACCGTCCGGCCGTCGATCCCACAGGTCGCCTCGGAACACCCCCGAAGGCGCCGGCATCAGGTCTGCGCATCGTTGCTCTCGGCGGCATCGGCGAAATCGGTCGCAACATGACGGTGTTCGAGCACCGCGGCAAGTTGCTGATCGTCGACTGCGGTGTGCTGTTCCCCGAGGACCAGCAGCCCGGCGTCGACCTGATCCTCCCGGACTTCCGCTACATCGAAGACCGTATGGACGACGTCGAAGCCGTCATCTTGACTCACGGCCACGAGGACCACATCGGTGCTCTGCCGTTCTTGCTGCGCCTGCGCGCGGACATTCCGGTCATCGGCGCGAAGTTCACTCTCGCCCTCGTTGCCGCCAAGTGCCGCGAGCATCGCCTGCGACCGAACCTCGTCGAGGTCGTCGAAGGAAACACCACCACTCACGGCCCGTTCGACTGCGAGTACTTCGCCGTCAACCACTCGATACCCGACGCGCTCGCGATCGCGATTCGCACCGACGCCGGAGTTGTACTGCACACCGGTGACATCAAGCTCGATCAGCTGCCTCTCGACGGCCGCCTGACCGACCTCGCCGGTTTCTCCCGCCTGGGCGACGAGGGTGTCGACCTGTTCCTCGTGGACTCGACCAACGCCGAGGTCCCGGGATTCGTCACGCCCGAGCGTGAAATCGGGGGAGTGCTCGACAACGTCATCGGCAAGGCGAAGCAGCGCGTCATCGTGGCATCGTTCGCCAGCCACGTGCACCGCATCCAGCAGGTCGTCGACGTTGCCGCTCGGTACAACCGTCGCATCGTCTTCGTCGGCCGCTCGATGGTCCGCAACATGCAGATCGCCCAGGATCTCGGCTACCTCACGGTGCCAGACGGACTGGTCGTCGACATCGACACCGCCGCCACCCTTCCCGACGATCGCCTGGTGCTCATTTCGACGGGTTCGCAGGGTGAGCCGTTGGCAGCGCTCTCGCGGATGGCACGCGGCGAACACCGCCAAATCAACATCCGTGCCAACGACCTGGTCGTTCTCGCATCCTCGCTGATTCCGGGTAACGAGAACTCCGTTTTTGCCGTGGTCAACGGCTTGGCCAAGCGCGGTGCCACCGTCGTGACGCAGCAGAGCGCCAAGGTTCACGTCTCGGGCCACGCGTCCGCCGGTGAGTTGCTCTACCTGTACAACGCGGTTCGGCCCACCAACGCCATGCCCGTCCACGGTGAATGGCGGCACCTGCGTGCCAACGCCGCCCTTGCCAAGGCCACCGGCGTTCCGGAAGAGCGCATCGTGCTGGCCGAGGACGGCGTCGTGGTCGACATGGTCGACGGCCTCGCCGAGATCGTCGGACGCGTACCGGTCGGACACGTCTACGTCGACGGTCTTTCAGTCGGCGACGTCGGCGAGCCGACGCTCTCCGATCGCCTCGTACTCGGCGAAGGTGGCTTCATCGCCATCACCATCGTCATCAACGAGTCGACAGGACGTGCAGTCAGCACTCCCGAGGTGTCCGGTCGCGGCTTCTCCGACGATCCGACGGCACTCAAGGCCGCCGCGGATCTCGTGGAATCGGACCTGGCCCGGTTGGCGAGCGAAGGCGTCATCGACGCTCATCGCATCGCGCAGTCCGTGCGCCGCGTCGTCGGACGCTGGGTCGCGGACAAGTACCGCCGCCGTCCGATGATCATTCCGACGGTCATCGCGGTTCCGTAGATTCGGCACAGCAGGTCGCTTCCGCTCGAACCCGGTCCGGTTCGAGTACTTTGGCGAAGGTGACCTTCGCTCATGACGAACGACTCGCCCTGGTGGACAGCATGGTCGAGTTCGGCCCCGATGCTCCGACACTGTGTGGGGAGTG
This sequence comes from Rhodococcus sp. 5A-K4, assembly GCF_046097995.1. Classification (NCBI taxonomy): domain Bacteria; kingdom Bacillati; phylum Actinomycetota; class Actinomycetes; order Mycobacteriales; family Nocardiaceae; genus Rhodococcus; species Rhodococcus sp. 5A-K4. Next base: position 174,829 of record NZ_JBJURM010000008.1, on the reverse strand, counting down.
GACCAATCGTGACCTGGCAGCACATCTGATTGTCCGGGAGCGGCGTCTCGACGCCGCTCCCGGAATCATGTTGAGCCCTCTTGCCGGTCACACCGAGAGCGTTCGAAAGGCCGCAGCGGCGCGTCCGTGGGAGGAGATCCTCGACGACGTTCGGAGCGGGCCGCCGCGATGGTCGCCGATGTACTGGCTCGACGCGCAGGTCAACACCACCGAGATGTTCGTTCACCACGAAGACGTACGCCGCGCACATCTGAACTGGGCGCCGCGTCCGTTGTCGGAGGGTCGGCAGGCTCAGCTGTGGAAGTACGCACGCCAGATCGGCAAGATGGGCTACCGCAAGGCCGCTGTCGAGGTAATTCTCGAACTTCCCTCCGGCGAGAGTGCGGTCGTCCATAAATCCGGCTCTCGCAGTGTTGTCTTGCAGGGCGAACCCGCCGAGTTGCTGCTGCACGCTTTCGGTCGCAACGAAGTGAAGATCGAAGCCAAAGGTGAACTGGCCGACGTCCAATCCGTGATGGCGCTCGATCGCAGTTTCTGATTGCCTTTTTCTACCTGAGTGGCGCTCGAACGACGGGTTGCGAAGATCACGTTTCGCACTCGCGACCAGTGTTGCTGGTGTTGCGGATGGTCCAGATGGGGTCGCACAGACTAGCCTGAACTCCATGGCAGGTAAGTCGAGCGCCCGGGGATCCAGTACAAGCACGTCCACGTCCAGGGCATCGACCAGGTCGTCAGCCTCCACTCCGAGTGCGCGCACGACCGCAAAACCTCGCACCTCGCGCACCACACGGACCGTGTCGACTCCTCGGAACGTCACGACTTCGGCCAGGGCTGGTGGGCGCCCGGCCTCGGGCAAAGGCTCCAAGCCAGCGCCCAAGAAGGCCTCCGGTACGTCGTCGGCCGCGCGCCGCCCGGTATCGAAAACGTCTCAGCGGGCCAGCCCGTTGGCGGCTGTCGGCAAGGGAATCGGAGCCGGGTGGTCCCTGGCTGCCCGCGGCGTCGGCGCCACCACACGCACCGTCAGTAAGGTCGGCGAGATCGAAGCCGGCCACCGCCGCGACGGAATAGCGCTCGGCCTGATCGCATTCAGCGTCGTCATCGCCGGCGGAGTCTGGTTCAAGGCCGGTGGTCCGATCGGCGGCGGCATCGACACCCTTGTGCGCGCTATCTTCGGCGCGGCCTCGGCCGTGCTCCCCATCGTCGGCGTCGGCCTCGCGATCCTGTTGATGCGCACAGAACCGAAACCTGAGATCCGCCCCCGACTGATCATGGGATCGTTGCTGGTCGGTCTGCCGGCGCTCGGCCTCTGGCACATCATCTCGGGTTCACCGACAGACTCCACCGGTCGCTCCAACGGAGCAGGGTTCGTCGGGTACGTCGTGGGCGGCCCGCTCACCAACGGGCTCACCGTCTGGCTGTCTGCGCCGCTGCTGGTCATCGCCGCCGGATTCGGAATCCTCCTTCTGACCGGAACCACGCTGCGTGAGGTGCCGAGCAAGTTCCAGTCCTTCTTCGGTGCCTCGTATCGCTCGGACGAATACGGCGACTACGGATCCGAATTCGACGAGGACGGCGAGCACCACTACGGCGAATCTGCTTACGATCCTTCACTGTTCGACGCCGACGGCTACCCGGTCGACACCTACGCCGAGCCACCGCTCAAGCCCGCCAAGCGGACCAGCCGACGCGCACCGATCGACAACTACCCGACGGACGAGTTCGAATCCGGCGACAAGAAGACCGAAGTACTCGGTCTGTGGAACGCCGACGACACCGCAGTACCCGACGAGCCCGTCGTGGCTGCTGCCGCGCCCGTCGTGGAGACTCCGGCGCCGCGCCCCAAGGTGCCGGCCCGTTCCGTCCCTATCGCCAAGCCTGTGCCGAAACCCGAACCGGAGCCGGAGGAGAAGGAACACTTCGTCACCGATCGGGTCACCGACGGCGACTACAACCTCCCTCCGACGACGTTGCTGATCGAAGGGGACCCGCCCAAGCTCCGCAGTTCTGCGAACGACGCGATGATCGAAGCGATCAGCGAGGTCCTCGAACAGTTCAAGATCGACGCCGCCGTTACCGGATTCACCCGCGGCCCGACAGTGACGCGGTACGAGGTCGAACTCGGCCCGGGCGTCAAGGTCGAGAAGATCACCGCGCTCGCCCGCAACATCGCCTATGCAGTGGCTACCGACAACGTCCGCCTCCTGGCCCCCATTCCGGGTAAGTCCGCGGTGGGCATCGAGGTACCGAACTCCGACCGCGAAATGGTTCGCCTCGCCGACGTGCTGAACGCGCCGAGCACCCGACGCGATCACCACCCACTGGTGATCGGTCTGGGCAAGGACATCGAAGGTGACTTCGTCAGTGCCAACCTCGCGAAGATGCCCCACCTTCTGGTGGCAGGTTCGACCGGCTCGGGTAAGTCGAGCTTCGTGAACTCGATGCTCGTCTCGTTGCTCACCCGAGCAACGCCGGAAGAAGTACGGATGATCCTCATCGACCCGAAGATGGTCGAGCTCACGCCGTACGAAGGTATCCCGCACCTGATCACGCCGATCATCACTCAGCCGAAGAAGGCCGCGGCAGCGCTGGCCTGGTTGGTCGAGGAGATGGAACAGCGTTACCAGGACATGCAGGCCAACCGGGTGCGTCATATCGACGACTTCAACTCCAAGGTCAAGTCCGGCGAAATCACCGCCCCGCTGGGCAGCGAGCGCGTCTACCGTCCGTACCCGTACATCCTGGCAATTGTGGACGAGCTGGCCGACCTCATGATGACCGCTCCCCGCGACGTCGAAGAAGCGATCGTCCGCATCACGCAGAAAGCCCGTGCTGCCGGTATCCACCTGGTGCTGGCAACGCAGCGCCCCTCCGTCGACGTCGTCACCGGCCTGATCAAGACCAACGTGCCGTCTCGTCTGGCGTTCGCGACGTCTTCACTGACGGACTCGCGAGTCATCCTCGATCAGCCAGGCGCCGAGAAGCTCATCGGTATGGGTGACGGCCTCTTCCTGCCCATGGGTGCGGGTAAGCCGACCCGTATGCAGGGCGCGTTCATCACCGACGAAGAAATCTCGGCGGTCGTCGACTTCGCGAAGAACCAGGCGGAGCCCGAGTACACCGAAGGTGTCACCGCGCAGAAGGCCGGGGAGAAGAAAGACGTCGACCCCGACATCGGCGACGACATGGATGTCCTCTTGCAGGCCGTGGAATTGGTGATCACCAGCCAGTTCGGTTCGACGTCGATGCTTCAGCGCAAGCTGCGAGTCGGGTTCGCCAAGGCCGGCCGACTGATGGACCTCATGGAAAATCGTGGCGTCGTCGGCCCCAGCGAGGGCTCGAAGGCCCGCGAGGTACTCATGAAGCCTGAGGAACTCGACGGTCTGCTGTGGTCGATTCGCGGCGGCGACCCGGATGAGGCACCCGCAGACGAGTAGGGACACCTCGGCGGACAAGCCGTCGACAGACGACCGGAGGAACCCGTGCATGTGACGCCGTTGGCTTGGGGAATCACGATCGTGGTGATCCTCGGCCTGTTCGTCTTCGACTTCTTCGCCCACGTCCGCACGCCGCATGCGCCGACCTTCCGGGAGTCCGCGTTCTGGTCGACGGTCTACATCTCGATCGCCATCGTCTTCGGCCTCGTCGTGATGTGGATCTGGGGCACCACGTACGGTGGTGAGTACTTCGCCGGCTATGTCACGGAAAAGGCGCTCTCGGTCGACAATCTGTTCGTCTTCGTGATCATCATGTCGACCTTCGCGGTACCACGAGAGTTCCAGCAGAAGGTATTGCTGATCGGCATCGTCCTCGCGTTGGTGATGCGCGGAATCTTCATCGGTGTCGGTGCCGCCGCCATCAACGCATACAGTTGGGTGTTCTACCTCTTCGGTGCGTTCCTGATCTACACCGCGTACACCCTGATCCGCGATCACGGGCATGAGAAGGAAGCCGAGGAGAAGCGCGACAGTCGCATCATCTCGCTCGTGAAACGGGTGCTGCCGACTACCGAGGAATACGACGGCGACAAACTGATCACCCGGATCGACGGCAAGCGCGTCGTGACTCCGTTGTTGTTGGCGCTCATCGCAATCGGCTTTGCCGACGTGCTCTTCGCGCTCGATTCGATTCCGGCGATCTACGGTCTGACCCAGGAACCGTATCTGGTCTTCACCGCCAACGCCTTCGCGCTGATGGGCCTACGGCAGCTGTACTTCCTGATCGGTGGGTTGCTCGAACGGCTGGTCTATCTCTCGTACGGGCTCTCGATAATCTTGGCGTTCATCGGTGTGAAACTGGTACTTCACGCGTTGCACGAGAACACCCTCTCGTTCGTCAACGGAGGTGAACACGTCTCCGTGCCGGAAATCTCCACGGCACTCTCACTCGGAGTGATCATCGGAGTATTGGCGGTGACGACGGTCGCGAGCCTGTTGAAGACTCGCGACCGGGCCGGGGAGTAGGCCGACGCTCAGGCGCTGAACTGACCCAACACCGGAACCCACTCGGTGATCCGGACCTTCTCGATCAAATCGGCGATCGCGAACGGGTCGTGGGTGAAGAGGAGTGAAACGGTGTCGGCGTCAGCGGCGTCGACGATGATCAGCGCGCCGTTTCCATCTGCAAACGGGCCAGATGACAGAACGATCGAGCGGGAAACCAGATCCGCGAGCCAGGCGCGGTGATCGCTGCGGACTTCGTCGCGCTGAGGGGTCTTCTCGGGTGCGTAGGTGTATTCGACGAGGAACAACGACATCGTGAACCGCTTTCGGAGGCTGGTGATCGAGACAGGTGTGTTTGAAGAGTCTGAACGGTTCAGAGAGTCAGGAGCATGCGAGTATTGCCGAGTGTGTTGGGTTTCACATAGCTCAGATCGAGGAACTCGGCGACGCCGGCGTCGTAGGACCGACACATTTCGGCATAGACCTCGGCGGTGACGGGAGTGCCGTCGATCTCCGCGAATCCGTGACGGTGGAAGAACTCGGTCTCGAACGTCAAAACGAACAACCGTTCCAACTCCAATTCCTTGGCGACCTCGATGAGTTTGTCGACGACGTGGAAACCTGCGCCCTGCCCTTTCGCAGTCGGATCGACTGCGACGGTGCGGATCTCACCCAGGTCCGCCCACAGCACATGCAGTGCGCCGCAAGCGATTACCTGGTCGCCCCGCTCGGCGACCCAGAACTCCTGGACTGCCTCGTACAGCGTCACGAGATTCTTCTCGAGGAGGATCTTGCCGGCGTAGATGTCGATCAGACGCTTGATTTCGGGGATGTCCGACGTTCGCGCGCGACGCACGATCAACTGGCTCTCGGTATAGGTCGGCGCGGTCGAAGTCATGTGGTGCACATTAGTCAATGGCCCTACCGATATTCTAAGTCGCGTGCCTGTCCGCCCCACGCAATTCCCGCGCCGCTCGGCTGTATCCCGGGTTCGGCTCACCGCCTGTGCGGTGATCCGATGAGTACCCCGCGCGATCAGACCGACGCCCATCGCGCCGCCGTCGGCCCGTCCGACGGCACACCTGTCGCGGACAACCCGGTTCCGTTGCTGAACATCGCGAACATTCTCACGATGGTCCGGATGGTTCTCGTTCCGGTGTTTCTCGTTGTTCTGTTCGTCGACGGCGGACACTCGACGTGGTGGCGTCTCGGGGCGATGGGCGTGTTCATCGTCGCCGCGATCACGGATCGGATCGACGGCCAATTGGCTCGGAAGTACGGTCTGGTCACCGATTTCGGCAAACTCATGGACCCGATCGCGGACAAGGCGCTGATCGGAGCCGCGCTGATCGGGCTCTCGGTTCTCGGCGATCTGTCGTGGTGGGTGACCGGAGTGATCATCGCCAGGGAACTCGGAATCACGCTGCTGCGGTTCGCGGTTCTGCGGCACGCGGTCATCCCGGCGGGCAAGGGCGGCAAGCTCAAGACCCTCGTGCAGGCCGTTGCGATCGGGTTCTACCTCTGCCCGCTGCCGAGCAGTTGGGACATCGTCAGCGGGCTGCTGATGGCTGCTGCCGTCGTGCTGACGGTGGCGACGGGAATCGAATACATCGTGCAGGCGATCAGGCTTCGCGCCGGAGTTCGCGCAGTCGAGTCATGACCGATCCGCTGCTCGGACTCGGAGTTGTCGAACTTGTCGAGGCCCTCGGCGCCGCGAAGCAGACTGTCGCCGCCGCCGAATCTCTGACAGCAGGGTTGTTCACGGCTGCAGTCGCGTCGGTGCCGGGGTCGAGCGCGGTGTTGCGCGGGGGCCTGGTCGTGTACGCGACCGACCTGAAAGCAACACTGGCTGGTGTGGATCCAGGCCGCCTGGCAACGGACGGCCCCGTGTCCGAGAGCACGGCGGTGGCATTGGCGCTCGGTGCCCGGACGAAGTGCGGTGCGGACTGGGGTATCGGTCTGACCGGAGTCGCCGGTCCGAGTGAGCAGGACGGACACCCGGTCGGAACAGTGTTTCTCGGTATCGCCGGCCCTGACGGAACCGAATGCGAACCGCTCGCGCTCGGCGGCGAACGGTGGGAGATTCGGACAACCGCGGTCGCGACTGCCGTGTCGCGGTTGCGTGATCGTGTCGTAGAGCGTGCGGCACGATAGGCTCGGGAACCAATCGGATGTGTTCGGACGTTGACGATTGTGAAGACGTACGACCATGCACGATGAGGTCACGGATGAAGGAGGAGCGAGATGGCGCTGCTATTGCGTGAGGCAATCGGTGACAGTCTCCGGCGTACGCGCGTTTCGCAGAGCCGCACGCTACGTGAGGTGTCGAACAGCGCGCGTGTGAGCTTGGGCTATCTGTCCGAAGTGGAACGTGGACGTAAGGAAGCATCGAGCGAATTGTTGGCGGCGATCTGTGATGCGCTCGCAGTCCCACTGTCCGACGTGCTGGTCGACGTGAGCGAGACCCTGGCCACGAAGAAGAGCGCTCAGGTAGCTGGTCGGCAGGTTGCCGAACCTGCCGTGTCGGCTTCCGGCTCTGTCTCGGCTTCCGGTTCGCCGACTATCGCACGCGACACCCGCGTCGTGATTCCGGCACCGAACGCTCGAAGGTTGGCGGCGGCGTAGCCACTACCGGCCGTAACCGATAGATTTTGTACGTAACCGCCGGTTTCCAGCAGGTGGGGTCAGAGCAGATAGGGCGCAGCCCTTGTTTCGGTGCGCGACGGTCGCGCTCCGGGTCGCGTTCGGCGCGGCGCATCAGATGGAGGCAGGATCAAACCAATGGCTAATCCTTTCGTCAAGGGCTGGAAGTACCTGATGGCGCTCTTCAATTCGAAGATCGATGAGAAGGCAGATCCAAAGGTTCAGATTCAGCAGGCGATCGAGGACGCACAGCGCCAGCATCAGGCGTTGTCCCAGCAGGCTGCGTCGGTGATCGGTAATCAGCGTCAACTCGAGATGAAGCTCAGCCGTCAACTCGACGAGGTCGAAAAGCTCAACGCCAACGCGCGCCAGGCAGTCAACCTCGCCGATCAGGCCGCTGCTGCCGGCGACAACGACAAGGCGATTCAGTACACCAACGCTGCAGAAGCTTTTGCGGCCCAGTTGGTGACGGCCGAGCAGGGCGTCGAGGATCTGAAGGCACTGCACGACCAGTCCTTGCAGGCAGCCGCTCAGGCCAAGAAGGCCGTCGAGCAGAACGCGATGACTCTGCAGGCAAAGGTTGCCGAGCGCACCAAGCTGCTCAGCCAGCTCGAGCAGGCCAAGATGCAGGAGCGCGTGAGCGAGTCCCTTCGTTCCATGGACAGCACGCTGTCGGCTCCGGGCAACACACCCAGCCTCGATGCTGTGCGCGACAAGATCGAACGTCGCTACGCTGACGCACTCGGCTCTGCCGAGCTCGCCCAGAACTCCGTTCAGGGCCGCATGATGGAGGTCCAGCAGGCCTCGGTCCAGATGGCAGGGCACAGTCGCCTCGAGCAGATTCGTGCATCCATGAAGGGCGAGGCGCTGCCGTCCGGCGGCGCAGCAGCCACTCCCGCGACTCCGTCCGTCGAGAAGCAGCCCCCGGCTGCCGGTCAGACCGGGCAGTAGCCGAATCCTCGATGTCGGCAGTGATGCTCTGATGTTTTCTTCACGAGACGGTCGATCTGGGCGTGAGCCCCGGTCGGCCGTTCCCGTTTCCGTATCCGGCGCTTTCGGAGCCTTGGGACGCACCGCGGATACATTGCGCGAGGTCGGGCTTTCGGCGGCGGATGCCGCTCGGCGGTGGCAGGACCCGCGGGCCAAGTTCGAGCGCAAGCGTGCCCGTGCGCGCCGACGCGCTCAGCGTTGGGGTTTCATGTCCGGCGGATCCGTGGTCGGCACGGCCGGCCTCGCCGTCGCGTCGGCTCCCGAGTGGTCGGTGGTCGTGGCAGGCGGGGGAGCGGCACTGTTCGCGGTTCCCGCCGTGATCGCGGTCGGCCGCTACCGTTCGATGAGTTCCGGCCCACCGCCGTCCGCGCCGATTCGCCGGCGGTTGCCACCGTCGTCGTCTCGCGCGTTCATCCCGATGTCGCGCCTCATCGGCGCCGAGACTTCGCTGTTCGAGATCTTGAGTGTGCTCAGACGCGCCGACACCATCGACCCCGGTGAGTTGGACGAAATCACTGTTACCGCCGATTCGGCACTGAGAGCGATGTTCGCGGTGTCTTCGGATGTCGTCGCGATGGAACGCGCCGTGGCCGCGACGCCGAAGGTAACCGAACCTCTTGATCCCACCATCGACGGCGCAGTCCGTGAGTTGCAGTCGGGCTTGGATCAGTACGAGGATCTGGTGACTTCGGCAGCTGCTCTGACAGCGCCTCACAGCCCGTCGGCGCTCGTGGGATTCAACCGAGAGCTTTCGGCGCTGCACGCGGCCGCCGAGCGGCTCTCGGCGCTTGCCGACGCCATCGGCGAGGTGGACGACATCACCCGCAAGTACAACTGATCGGCTCTCGCGCCTGATCGATGCACACTGTTCGAAATCTCAGTCGTCGGCGCCGCGGGCCGCCAATGCTTCACCCATTGCGTCCGCGGTCATCAGGGTGCCGACGATGACCGGCACTGCGAAGGATCGCAGCGAGAATCCGAGGCCTCGCGCCTTGCGTGCCTCGGACACCTGTGTGATGACCTCGAACATCAGCGGGATACACCGGATCGTCATTGCGAGGAGCAAGGCAATCCGTTCGGGATTGACGCCGAAGCGTCGCAAGGGTGTCAGGAATCTGGTGATCGCGTCGAGCATCTCGGAGATCCGTGTGGTCAGACCCATGATCGCCGCGAAGGCGATCGAAATGATCAGAACCCCGCAAACGACGGCCGCTCGCTGCCATCCCGCGACTACCAGCTGGAACGCCCCGATGAAGAGCAACATCCACAGCGCCGGACGCAGCTGCCGGATTGCAGTCATCGGAGGAATGCGCGCAATCGCGTACAGGGCCACAACGACGATCGTGGGAGCTGCCAGTTGCCACGGCTCACGCACGAAGATCGAGACGGCGAGAATGGCCACGACCAAGGCGAAGAGCTTGATCCCCGTCGGCATCCGGTGCAGGAGTGAGCAGCCCGGTCGGTAGACGCCGAGAGTGGTCACGAGACCAACGACCGGTAGTGATCGATGGAGTCGGCGGGGGAGCCGTCAGCGACGACGCGGCCTTGGTCGACGACCAACACCCGTTCGAAGGATTCGAGGAGATCGAGTTGGTGGGTCACGACGATCAGTTGCTGATCGAGTGACTCGAATACCGAGCTGATCAGCCGAGAGTTGCGAAGGTCGAGGAGCGTAGTGGGTTCGTCGGCGACCAGTACGTTCGGTTCCGTCACCATGATGGCCGCGAGCGCGAGGAGCTGTTTCTGCCCGCCCGAAAGCTGGTGGGTGGGATGGTCGGCGTGCCCGGCGAGGCCGTAGCGTTCGAGCACCGAGGCCACCTTTGCGGCACGCTCGGCTTTGCCCAATCCGCTACGGCGGAGCGAGAATTCGATGTCCTCGGCAACCGTCGGCATCACGATCTGGTGGTTGGGATCGGTGAAGACGAATCCGACCTGCTTGCGTACGTCGCGGCCCTTCTTCGCCGTGTCCAAGCCGTTGACGTGGACGTGTCCTTCCGTTGGAACGACCAGTCCGTTGATCATGCGAGCGAGGGTCGACTTGCCGCTTCCGTTCGCACCCACGATTCCGATTCGCTGCTCGCTCAGTCGCAGATTTATCTGCTGCAGGACCGTTCGTTCACCGAAGCTGTGTCCGACGTTCTCGAAGACGATCTCACTCATCGGAGATTAATTCGCCACCACGGTCTTGTTCGACGAGATCACCGAGTCGCGCAGCAGTGCTGGGTATGCCCGATGAACCTGGGACGCGACCAACGCGGTGACGACCGCTTTTGCGGCGTCGAGAGGAATGAAGGCGGCGTTGGCCGACCATGCGGCAACGAAGCTCATGTGTCCGCGGACCATCATTCCGACGATGCCGAACGCGTAGAGAATGACCACGCCGCCGAGAAGGTTGATGCCGATGCCCGCGATGATCCGGTACTTGGGCAGCATCTTGGCAGTCAGCCATCCGATGACAAACGCCGTCGGGATCCAACCGATGAGGAATCCGGCTGTCGGGCTCGAGAGAGACACGAGTGCGGTGCGACCGCCGGCAAGGACCGGTAGACCGACCAATCCCAGGGCAATGACCGTCAGGACGGCGAGAACACCCTTGCGCGGTCCGAGTAGAGCGCCGGCCATCATGACGCCCATGGACTGAAGTGTGATCGGCACGCCGGAAATGCCGATGTTGATCGACCCGGGTAGGCCCAGCGCGATGATGAGTGCGGCGAAGACGGCTACATGCGCGAGATCGCGAGCGGGGAAACGGGTCGTAGACACTGCGGACGTGCTCCTTCGGCATACGGGATCGAACTTCGCGAGTTTACGCCAGGAGCAAGCTCCGATGGGTTGGACACCTGACCTGCGTGAGGGCCGGTCTCGGGGTGAACCCTGATCTTTACCTGAACTTGCCGCTGAGCTGCTGCTTTGTCACGCCAGACCTGTCAGGCTGGTTCTACGGACGACGCAGCACCTGTCCGATTCGACTGATATTCAACGGCACGTTGGAGGTAAGCATGTTTTGGAAGATCGTTTTAGCCGTCGTCCTGGTGTGGGTCGCACTCGCGGTGGTCGGTGCCCTGATCAAGGGCCTTTTCTGGGTTCTGGTGGTCGGCGCCGTCGGCTTCGGAATCTATTTCCTGGTGAAGGCGATGTCGGGAAGTGACGACAATTCGCCCGCTTCGCGGTTCTGACGGGCAAGATCTGCCCTATGGAAAACTTCCCCGAGGACTGGCAGCGCGCGATTGTCATCGTGGCGCATCCCGATGACATCGAATACGGCGCAGCCGCAGCAGTGGCGCAGTGGACCGATCGCGGCAAAGACGTGCGATATGTCCTGGCCACGCGCGGCGAGGCCGGAATTGCCGGTCTGTCGCCCGAGGAGTCCGGCCCGGTCCGCGAGGAAGAAGAGCGTCGCTCGGCCGCGATCGTCGGTGTCAGTGAGGTGGAGTTCCTCGGCCTGCCCGACGGTCGTCTCGTGGAAGGCTTGGAGTTGCGCTCGACTCTCGCCGCAGCAATTCGTCGTCACCGCCCGGAATTGGTGGTGACGATGAACTTCTCCCATACCTGGGGTCCCGGCTACCTCAACAGCGCGGATCACCGAGCGCTCGGGATCAGCGTCCTGGACGCGACCGCTGATGCGGCGAACGAATGGATCTTTCCGTCATTGACGGCGCAGGGACTGGCGCCGTGGTCCGGCGTTCGGTGGGTTGCGGTCAACACGATGACTCCTACACACTGCGTCGACGTGACGTCGACGGTCGATCGCGCCGTGGATTCGCTCGCGGAACATGCGCGATATCTGGCGGCGTTGAGTTCCACGCCGATCCGGGAACAGGCGCGCGCACAGATCGACATGGTCAGCGGACCGAAGCCTGGATTCGACGCCGAGCGCGCAGTTGGTTTCGAGTTGTACTATTTCTGATGATCTCTGAGCGAGAGAACTCGCAAGTCCCGACGGGATTACCGGTGACTTGTCCGGTATTGTGTTACACACGATGGTAATCCGTAACGCAGATGGCCCAATTGTCCCTCGCAAGACAGACGGTCAGCGCATCCCCAGCCGCGAGATCGACGACGTGATTCTCGACGCAGCAAGGTCGTGTGTCCTCGATTTCGGAATGCAGCGAACCACACTGGCGGAGATCTCGCGTCGCGCCGGCGTGAGCCGGCCGACCGTCTACCGGCGATGGCCGGACACGCGAGCCGTCGTCGCGGATCTGCTCACCCGGGAGATTCGATCGGTGCTGCCCGAGGTGACCTTCACCGGGTCTGCGGCCACATTGCTCGTGGAAGCGATCGGGGACGTCGTCGGCCAGATTCGCGACCATCCGCTCTTCGTGAAGATTCGGCACGCTGATCAAGAGTTGCTCACCACCTACATCGTGGACCGACTCGGCGCGAGCCAGAAGTCGATTCTCGAACTGATCACTTCCGTCGTCGCTGCCGGTCAACAAGACGGTTCGATTCGCGAGGGAAGCGTCAACGAGATTGCGGCGATGGTTCTACTGATGGCTCAGTCCGTCGTCATCTCCGCACCGACTCTCGAGCCGGAACTTTCCGCCGACGCGTCGGTCGAGCAACTCAGACATGCGGTCGCTGCGTATCTGGCACCTGCAAAGAATTCGGGAGAATAGCTGTGGACCCTCGAGATTCAGCAGGCAGTGATTCAGCAGGCGGCGATTCAGCTCTCAACGCACAGCGGCGTACTCGTGAACTCGAGCAGTTGGCGAACGGCGATTCGGTTGACGTCCTGGTCATCGGCGGCGGAATCACCGGTGTCGGTGTCGCTCTCGACGCCGTGACTCGTGGGCTCAGTGTTGCGCTGGTCGAAAAGCACGACCTCGCGTTCGGCACCAGCCGCTGGAGTTCGAAACTGGCACACGGGGGCCTTCGGTACCTGGCTTCCGGCAATGTCGGTATAGCGCGTGAAAGTGCGGTCGAGCGCGGCATTCTCATGACGCGCACCGCGCCGCACCTCGTTCGCGCCATGCCTCAACTCGTACCGCTGTTGCCCGAAACGTCGTTCTTCGGGAAGGCCCTGGTGCGTACCGGTTTCCTGGCCGGTGACGCTCTGCGCATGTCGGCGCGAACCCCGGCTTCGGTTTTACCCCGATCACGGGCGGTCAGCGCTGCGCGGGCGCGCGAATTGGCTCCCGCGGTCAAGCAGGAGAACTTACGCGGCGCCTTGACCGCGTTCGACGGGCAGCTCATCGACGACGCCCGCCTCGTCGTCGGCATCGCCCGAACCGCAGCGTCCCACGGCGCGCGAATCCTGACCCGCGTCGGTGCATACGACGTATCCGGAACGTCGGCCACCTTGCGCGACGAGTTGACCGGGTCCGAGTTCTTGATGCGTGCCCGCGTCGTGGTCAATGCGACCGGTGTCTGGGCTGATCAGGTCGACTCCAGCATCACCCTGCGCCCCAGCCGCGGGACGCACCTGGTGCTCGATGCAGCGCGATTGGGGAACCCCACGGCAGCACTGACCGTGCCGATTCCCGGCGAGACCAACCGTTTCGTCTTCGCGCTGCCCGCGCAGCTCGGCCGGATCTACCTCGGGTTGACCGACGAAGCAGCGCCGGGACCGGTGCCCGACGTACCGACGGCGTCCGAGGACGAGATCGACTTCCTGCTCGACACCGTGAACACGGCGTTGGAAGTTCCGCTGACCCGTGAGGACGTCTTGGGGACCTTCGCGGGTCTGCGTCCGCTGCTGGACACCGGTGAAGGCTCGACGGCCGACCTCTCGCGCAATCACGCTGTAGTCCGTTCGGACTCGGGCTTGGTCACGGTGGTGGGCGGAAAACTCACGACGTACCGCAAGATGGCCGAAGACGCCGTCGACGCCGCGGTCGAGGTCGGATCGCTGAGCGCCGGGGCGTGTCGGACACGTGCGTTGCCGCTGGTAGGTGCTGCATCACCGGCGGAATTGAAAAAGATCAAGGCACCGGCGTCGTTGGTGGCGCGATACGGCACAGAGGCCGAGGTCGTGGCCGCGGCGAGCAGCGATCGACTCCGGTCGGTTGCGGACTTGGAGATCTGCGGCGCCGAGTTCGATTTCGCGGTATCGCATGAAGGCGCCCTCGATGTCGACGACGTCCTTGATCGCAGGACGAGAATCGGATTGGTGGCTTCGGATCGCGAACGCGCACTGGGTGCGGCGGAACAGGCCTTTCACTCGGTGTGACACTCTGATCCGGTGCGTGTAGCCGTTGTTGCCGGGCCGGACCCGGGTCATGCTTTTCCCGCAATAGCGTTGTCACTGGCGTTGATCCAGGCCGGCGACGACCCGATCCTGTACACGGGGACCCGGTGGGTCGAGGCAGCGCGAGCGGCCGGCGTGGAAGCCGAGCCTCTCAAGGGCTTGGCCCCGCGGCCGGGAGACGACGATCTTGATGCAGGCGCTCGGATTCATTCGCGCGCCGCCTATATTTCCACCGAACTGCTTCCCGACCTGAAATCCGTCTCCCCGGATCTCGTCGTCTCCGACATCCTCACTGCCGGAGGCGGATTGGCCGCCGAACGACTCGGCATCCCCTGGGTGGAACTTTCGCCTCACCCGCTGTACTCACCGTCGCGGGGGTTACCGCCGATCGGCAGTGGGCTCGCGCCCGGCATCGGAGTTCGTGGTCGACTTCGCGACACCCTGATGCGCGCCGCAACAGGACGTTCGATCAAGCAAGGGTTGGCGCAGCGCTCGCAGGCCCGTGTCGGCATCGGGCTACCCGCCCTGGATCCAGGCCCGCATGCTCGCCTGATCGCAACACTTCCGGCACTGGAAGTGCCGCGTCCCGACTGGCCGGAGCACGCTCACGTCGTCGGCCCGCTTCTCTGGGAGCCGACCGAGGTGATTCTGGATCCACCGCCAGGTGACGAACCGCTGGTCATGGTGGCGCCGTCCACGGCGCACACCGGCGCAGTGGGAATGTTCGAGGGCACGGTCGAAGGACTCGGCGGCGCCGGTGTGCGGCTGATCGCGTCGATGCTCGACGGAGCAGAAGGCGAGCATCCCGATTGGGTCCGCGCAGGTCTCGGACGCCAGGACGCGATGCTGCGTGACGCGTCGGTGTTGGTGTGCGGCGGCGGGCACGGCATGTTGGCGAAGGCCTTGCTGGCCGGCGTGCCGACGGTCGTCGTTCCCGGGGGTGGGGACCAGTGGGAGTTGGCCAATCGCGCTGCGCGGGCAGGGACGTCGGTGATCGTGCGGCCCGCAGATGCCCGCTCGATTCGCGATGCCGTACTGCAGGTGCTCTCCGACAAACGATTCGCGGAAGCTGCGAGAGCGGCTGCCGCGACTGCGTCGCAGGTCACCGATCCGGTGGCGGTGTGCCGACAGGTGGTCAACGGCGGTGTGACGGCGTGAGCATGTTGCGCCTGAATGCAGGTGCACCGCTCTGTGGACTACGGTGGCGGCTGTGCGGTTGACCGAATTTCATGAAATGGTGCGCGAAGAGTTCGGACAGGTACGAGGCGACTCGATGCTGATCGACCATGTACTCCAGAGTCTCGACGGAATGACTGCTGCGGAGGCCGTCGAAGCAGGTTGGGAGCCTCGCGAAGTGTGGCGTGCGCTCTGTGTGGAGTTCGACGTACCGCCCGCCCGCCGCTGATTTTTTCGGCGTGTCGAACGTCTCCCATCTTCTGTTCGAACACGTGTTCGTCTATGCTGAAGCTGTTCGGTGGTGACGCTCCTTTCGTAACTGCGAACTTTCGGTTATCGACAAGCACAGTTATCGACAAGCACAGTGATCGACAAGCGCGAAAGCAAGATCGAAAAGTCTGTCGGTGGCCGGATCTACTCTGATCGCAACACACCAACAGAGTCGGCTCAGGCAGGCGCTGAAGAGACGGAGTCTGCTCAGGCAGGCACTGAAGACTGAAACAAGGATGGGGATCACGATGGCACCACAGGCACCTGATCGGGACAAGGCACTCGACCTCGCGTTGGCGCAGATCGACAAGAACTTCGGCAAGGGTTCGGTGATGCGCTTGGGCGAGGGTGTTCGTCAGCCCATCGCCGTCATTCCCACCGGTTCCATCGCGCTCGACGTCGCGCTGGGTATCGGCGGACTGCCGCGTGGCCGCGTCATCGAGATCTACGGCCCGGAATCTTCGGGTAAGACCACCGTGGCACTGCACGCAGTTGCCAATGCTCAGGCCAACGGCGGCATCGCGGCGTTCATCGACGCGGAGCACGCACTCGATCCCGACTATGCAGCCAAGCTGGGCGTCGACACCGATGCACTCCTGGTCTCGCAGCCCGATACGGGTGAGCAGGCCCTCGAAATCACCGACATGCTGATCCGTTCGGGCGCCCTCGACATCGTCGTGATCGACTCTGTGGCCGCTCTTGTTCCTCGCGCCGAGATCGAAGGCGAGATGGGTGACAGCCACGTCGGTTTGCAGGCTCGACTGATGAGCCAGGCACTGCGCAAGATCACCGGTGCCATGAACAACTCGGGCACCACCGTCATCTTCATCAACCAGCTTCGCGAGAAGATCGGCGTGATGTTCGGTTCTCCCGAAACCACCACCGGTGGTAAGGCACTGAAGTTCTACGCTTCGGTCCGCCTCGACATCCGTCGTATCGAAACTCTCAAGGACGGTACCGACGCAGTCGGTAACCGCACTCGAGTCAAGGTCGTCAAGAACAAGGTCGCGCCGCCGTTCAAGCAGGCCGAGTTCGATATTCTCTACGGCCAGGGCATCAGCAAGGAAGGCTCGCTCATCGATATGGGTGTCGAGCACGGGTTCATCCGCAAGTCCGGCTCCTGGTACACCTACGAAGGTGACCAGTTGGGTCAGGGCAAGGAAAATGCTCGTAAGTTCTTGCTGGAGAACACCGATATCCGTGACGAGATCGAGAAGAAGATCAAGGAAAAGCTCGGTATCGGTGCTGACGTCACTGCAACCGACGAAGCTCCCGCCGACTTCTGAGTTCAGTCATGAGCTTCGACGACGGTGACAACGGCGAGAATGCTCGTGAAGAGTACGGCGCTCCTCGGCGTCGATCCCGTCAACGATCCGAGAAGCCGTCGCAACGCGCAGAAGGTGGGACAGAGGCGCAGGCCAAAGATGCTTGCCTGCGCCTTCTGACCGACCGGGCGCGCAGCCGCTCCGAACTGGAAACCAAGCTGAGCGGACGCGGCTTCGAACCCGAGATCATTACCAACGTCCTCGATCGACTCCAGGAAATCGGGTTGATCGACGACGCGGACTTCGCGAACCAATGGGTTCATTCGCGGCATACGTACTCGGGCAAGGGAAAGCGTGCGCTTGCAGTCGAGTTGCGGCTCAAAGGAATCGACCAGGACGTCGCTTCCGAAGCGTTGTCGCAGATCGATCCGGAAGATGAGCGCGAGCGAGCAGCGGAGCTGGTTCGGCGGAAGCTGAAGAACAAGCCCGTCGATGATCGTGACAAGGTCACGCGTCGACTGGTCTCGATGCTGGCACGCAAGGGATATTCAGCTGGGATGTCGTACGAGGTGGTCAAAGCCGAGATGGCGGCGGTCACCGACTCGTAGCGAAGTGCAGCATTCAGAACAACAGGGCGGGGGTACCACCGAAATTCGGTGGTACCCCCGCCCTGTTGTGTATTCGCGCTAACGCGGCCGGATTCGACTCACGGCTCCATCTGATTCACGGCTTGGTCAGGTCCATGCCCGGAACCGAAACGGCTGGGTCGGCGGACGGAGCCGCGATGGGGCCCTTGCCCTTTCGCTTTCCGGAACGCAGGCGCTTCTCCACCTTGGTTGCCAGGAAGGTCAGAGCCGAGTTGAGAGCGATCATAATCGCGGCGACCACGATGAGCGCCGGCAGGAAGTTTCCGTAGAAGGTGCCGAGCTGTTGGGCCTGACGCACCAGCTCGACATACCCGATCAGGTAACCGAGGGCGGAGTCCTTCAACGCCACGACCATCTGTGAAATCAGTGCCGGGAGCATGGCGGTAACCGCCTGGGGGAGCAGGATCGTCACCATGATCTGCGTCTTGCGCATGCCCAGTGCCTTGGCGGCCTCACTTTGCCCTCGTGGGAGTGAGTTGATTCCGGCACGGACGATCTCGGCGATCACTGACCCGTTGTACAGAGTCAGACCCACGACGACTGCCGCGAGTGCGAGGTACTTGGACTTGAAGACCTCGTATTCGGCGAACACCTGATACGAGAAGATCATCAGAATCAGAACCGGTACTGCTCGGAACAATTCGACGATGACGCCGCAAATCTTCCGAATGATGTTGTGCTCGGAGAGTCGGCCGATACCCAGGGCAGAACCGAGGATGAGCGCGAAGACGATGGACATCGCAGCCGCGATCAGCGTTCCCCGGATGCCGGGTATCAGATACGTTGTCCACGACGTGGATTCGAGGAACGGATCCCACTTCGCTGCTGTCAGCTGGCCCTTTTCGTCGAGTGCGCGGTAGATGACGTAACCGATTGCGACCATGAGTGCAGCGACGACAAGGGACGCGAATCGGTAGAGATTTCGCGCTCTGGGGCCGGGCGCGTCGTAGAGGACTGTTGCGCGGTTGCTCATCGTGAAACCTCGAATCGCTTGCTCAGCTTGCCGAAGATCAAGCCCATGGGAAGTGTCAGGATCACGAAACCGACAGCGAAGATTCCACCGACGACGAAGATCGCCGCTTCGTTTTCGATCATCTTCTTCATCAGCGCTGACGCTTCGGATACGCCGATCACCGCGGCGATGGTCGAGTTCTTGGTCAGTGCGATCAGCACGCTACCCAGCGGTGCTGTGACCGCGCGAAATGCCTGAGGCAGGACGATCAGCCGAAGATTTTGTGCAAACGACAGACCGAGTGATCGGCCCGCTTCGGCCTGGCCGACCGGAACGGTATTGATTCCCGATCGAAGTGACTCACACACGAACGCGGCGGTATAGACACTGAGGCCGAGTACTGCGAGTCGGAAGTTGTTGTCTGTCAAGAACGTCGGTGAGTCCGACTTGGCGAGATTGACTCCGAGCGTCTGCGACAGACCGAACAGACAGAACAGCAGAATCAGTGTCAGGGGGGTGTTGCGGAACACGGTCACGTACGCGGTACCCAGGAATCGGGCGACCGGAACCGGTGACACGCGCATGGCCGCGATCAGGACACCGATGATGACGGCGCCGATCGCGGAGAAGAACGTCAGCTGGATCGTGGTCCAGAAGGCTTCCAGAATCTGGTCGCCGTACTTGCTCAGAAGGTTCACTTGCCGTCTCCCCAGATCACGGGATCTCCGTTGGTGGCGTCACGCGCTGCGGCTCCCGAAATGGGGAGCCGCAGCGAGATTGACGGTGAAAAAAGCAGGTCAGTAACGATCAACGGTGGGCGGGGCCGGGATCGGGTAGCCCGAAGCACCAACGGTGTTGTTGAAGGCTTCTTCCCACGCGCCGGTGGAGATCATCTTCTCGATGGCATCGTTGATCTTGCCGCGACCCTCGGAATCGTCCTTGGCCAGGCCGACACCGTACTTTTCGGTCGTGAACGGTTCTCCGACGACCTTAAGCTCGCCCGGGTACTGGGCAGCGTAGCCGGCGAGGATGATGTCGTCGGTGGTGACAGCGTCGACAGCGCCGTTGCGCAGAGCCTCGACACAAGCGGAGTAGGTGTCGAGCGGCTGGAGCTGGACGTCCTTGGCGTAGTTGTCCTGGATGTTCTGCGCCGGAGTCGAACCCGACACCGAGCAGAGCTTCTTGCCGCCGGTCAGGGAATCGGGGCCGGTGATGTCGGTGTTGTCGGAGCGAACGAGCAGCGACTGGCCTGCGATGAAGTACGGGCCGCCGAAGCTGACCTTTTCCTTGCGCGTGTCGGTGATCGAGTATGTCGCGACGATGTAGTCGACCTCGCCGTTCTGGATCAGGGTCTCGCGCTGGGCTGACGGAGATTCCTTGAAGGTGATGCCTTCGGGCTTTACGCCCAGTTCGTTTGCGATGTAACGGGCTACCTCGACGTCGAAGCCGGAGAAGGTGCCGTCAGGGTTGCGCTGACCGAGGCCGGGCTGATCGAACTTGATGCCGACGGTGAGAGTGCCGTCGGAAGCGCTCTCGGTGATCGACTTGTTCTCCTCGCCGCCGCCACAGGCCGTGGCAGCGAACGCGATGGCCATGATTCCGATTCCGAAACGGACGGAACGATTGATCTTCATGAAGATCCTCTCAGTTGTCGACACACGAACAGTGCAGTCGAGATGAACGGTGCAGCCGAGGTGAACGGTGCAGTCGAGCAAGTTGTCTTGTGGACGAGGACAGGACTGTCGGAGGGGAGACTGTAATCAGTGCGTGAGGATCTTGCCGAGGAAGTCCTTGGCCCGATCCGACTTGGGATGGGTGAAGAACTCTTCGGGCGTGGTGTCTTCGACGACCTGGCCGTCAGCCATGAACAGCACACGATCGCCGGCTTTGCGCGCGAAGCCCATCTCGTGCGTGACCACGAGCATGGTCATGCCTTCCTTCGCGAGGGAGGTCATGACGTCGAGGACTTCGTTGACCATCTCGGGGTCGAGAGCGGAGGTGGGCTCGTCGAACAACATCACCTTCGGCTGCATCGCAAGAGCGCGAGCAATGGCGACACGCTGTTGCTGACCGCCGGAAAGCTGCGCCGGGTACTTGTCGGCCTGATTGGCGATACCGACACGTTCGAGCAACGCCTGCGCGGTCTTCTTGGCTTCGTCCTTTTTTGCCTTGCGGACCTTCATCGGTGCGAGCATGACGTTCTCGAGGATCGTCTTGTGCGCGAACAGGTTGAAAGACTGAAAGACCATCCCGACGTCGGCACGAAGTGCGGCAAGTGCTTTGCCCTCTTCGGGGAGCGTCTTGCCGTCGACGGCGATGGTGCCGGAGTCGATGGGTTCGAGGCGATTGATGGTGCGGCACAGAGTCGACTTACCGGAGCCCGACGGACCGAGGACGATCACCACTTGGCCCTTGGGTACCTCGAGATTGACCTCTTGCAGGACGTGAAGTTCCCCGAAGTGTTTGTTCACCGAGGTCATCGAAATCATGGATGTGGAATCGCCGGAGGTGGTCGGCGTCGTCGCATCGTCGGCTTGGGTCATAAACGAGAACCTTAGGCGTAGTTTGCGTCGACGCCCGTGATTTCGCCATGGTTCTTGCCATATGTAATGGAAATTTTACTGTGACGACGTTTATGTCGCGTTTCGGCTGTTTATCAGGGCGTTATTACACGTCGTAGTGGACGTGAGCTAGGCTGAAGCGTGTCACTGATCGACGAAATGTCCCCTGCACTTCCGGAGCCGACTGCAGTTCCGGAGGCAACTGCTACGCCTGTTCGCACCTACGAGGTGCGGACGTACGGCTGTCAGATGAACGTCCACGATTCCGAGCGACTGTCCGGTCTGCTCGAGGACGCCGGGTATTCGAAGGCGGAGACCGGAACCGATCCTGATCTTGTCGTCTTCAATACGTGTGCGGTCCGCGAGAACGCGGACAACAAGTTGTACGGCAACCTCAGCCAGCTCGCCCCCAACAAGGAGGCGAACCCCGACATGCAGATCGCGGTCGGTGGGTGCCTGGCGCAGAAGGATCGTGACACCGTCGTCAAGAAGGCGCCGTTCGTCGATGTCGTCTTCGGCACTCACAACATCGGCTCGCTGCCCGCGCTGCTCGACCGCGCGCGCCACAATCAGCGCGCCGAAGTCGAAATCCTCGACGCGCTGGAGGCGTTTCCGTCGACACTGCCCGCGAAGCGCGAATCCGCCTACGCGGGTTGGGTTTCCATCTCGGTGGGCTGTAACAACACGTGCACGTTCTGCATCGTTCCGGCCTTACGTGGCAAGGAAGTGGATCGACGTCCCGGCGACATTCTGGCCGAGGTGCAGGCACTCGTCGACGAGGGTGTCTCGGAAGTGACCCTGCTCGGACAGAACGTCAACGCCTACGGCGTGTCGTTCGCCGATCCGGAACAACCGCGCGATCGCGGAGCCTTCGCCTCCCTCTTGAAGGCATGTGGACACATCGACGGCCTCGAACGGGTCAGGTTCACATCGCCGCACCCGGCAGAGTTCACCGATGACGTCATCGAAGCTATGGCAACCACTCCCAACGTCTGCCCGCAACTGCACATGCCGTTGCAGTCCGGTTCGGACAAGGTTCTCAAGGCGATGAAGCGCTCGTACCGCAAGTCGAAGTACCTCGGGATCATCGAGAAGGTGCGCGCCGCAATGCCGCACGCCGCCATCACCACGGACATCATCGTCGGGTTCCCGGGGGAGACGGAAGAGGATTTCGAGGAGACGCTGGACGTCGTGCGTAAGGCGCGATTCTCCAACGCCTACACCTTCCAGTACTCCAAGCGCCCGGGCACGCCGGCGGCGGAGATGGCTGATCAACTTCCCAAAGAGGTTGTCCAGGAACGCTACATGCGATTGCTCGCGGTTCAGGAAGAAGTGAACATCGAGGAAAATCGCAAACTCGTCGGCACCGAGGTAGAACTACTGGTGGCCGCGGGGGAGGGCCGCAAGAACGCAGCGACTCACCGTCTCAGTGGTCGCGCGCGAGACGGCCGCCTGGTGCATTTCCGACCCGAAGGAAACCTCGACGGCACAATCCGACCCGGCGACGTGGTGACGGTCGTCGTCACCCACGGAGCCCCCCATCACCTCGTGGCAGATGACGGAGTGCTCACACACCGTCGGACCCGCGCCGGTGATTCGTTCGAAAAGGGCATCACACCCAAGACCCCGCCCATCGGCGTAGGTCTCGGACTACCGAAGATCGGTGCCCCAGCCCCACAACCCGTCCAGATGGGATGCAACGCATGACCTCGCAACACGAGAACAAGACACCTCAGCCGGGCGACGACGCCTTCGAGGGCTACCGCAAGGACCTCGACGACGCGGAACGCAAGGTCGCGGGAGAAATCGATCCGGGTGCGCGCGCCATGGTTGTCGCGGTTGCGGTGCTCGTGCTGGTCGGCACCCTTGCACTGCCCCATGCGGGAGTGGCGAACGGCTGGGATGTGCTCGCGTACAACCAGGACGCGGAAAGTGAACGGATTGCACTGTTCTCACGCTTGTTCGTGTGGTTCGTTGTCATCTTCGGCATCGGATTCTCGATGCTCGCACTCGTGACGCGGCGCTGGAGTCTGGCGTGGGTCGCGCTGGCCGGTAGTGCCGTGGCGAGTGCGCTGGGAATGATGGCCGTCTGGTCACGTCAGACCATTCCCGCCGGATTCAACGTGGCAGGACCGTCGATCGGGCTGGTCATCGGATGGTTTGCCGTCGTGTTCTTGACGTTCCATTGGCTCAAGGTGGTCTGGACGCGAACCAACATTCAGCTCGCCGCCGAGGAGCAACGCCGGATCGCTGCGGCTGAAGCCGAGAAGCATCAGGAATGGAACGTCGGCTGACACGGAAGTTCTCTTAGCCAATAGCGCAAGACAACGCCGGCTGACTCCTTTCGGAGTCAGCCGGCGTTGTTGTCAAAGCAGCTCGTCGTCGATTACTCGCTGACAGCGCTCTCGGCTGCTTCGGCCCACTCACGCCACTGCTTTGCCTGAGCGAGAGCCTTCTCGGCGTCCTTCGTCTTGCCGGCAGCCTGAGCCTTGGCGGCCTGCTCCTCGAACTGGCTCACCCGCTCCTTGAACTGCGCGACCCGGGCAAGTGCTTCCGGATCGGTACGACGCCACTCGGCGTCGACGGCGTCGCGCACCTTGGTTTCGATGGCCCGGAGCTTCGCTTCGAGTTCCTGCATCCGGTCGCGCGGCACCTTGCCGATCGCGTCCCACTTCTCCTGCAGGTCTCGCAGCGCTGCACGAGCGTTCTCGAGACCGTGTGCCGGATCGATGTTCGCGTTCGCAGCGAGCAGCTCTTCCTTCGCGACTGCGTTCTGCTCGAATTCGGCGTCGCGCTCGGATGCAGCAGCGTTGCGTGCGGCGAAGAACACGTCCTGAGCGCCCTTGAAGCGCTTCCACAGGTTGTCGTCGGCCTCGCGCGGTGCGCGGCCGGCAGCCTTCCACTCGCTGAGCAGATCGCGGAATTCTCCAGCGGTCTGTCCCCATTCAGTGGAGGTCGACAGCTTCTCGGCGCGCTCGACCAGTTCTTCCTTCGTCGAACGGGCGCTCGCACGATCACGATCGAGTTCGGCGAAATGCGCTCCACGCCGTCGGTTGAAGGACTCGCGAGCCTTGGAGTACCGCTTCCACAGTGCGTCGTCGACCTTGCGGTCGATTCCGCGAATCGTCTTCCACTCGTCGAGAATCTCGCGCAGTCGATCACCCGCGGTCTTCCACTGGGTCGACTCCGAACCGATCTGTTCGGCCTCGACTGCGAGGGCCTCCTTGCGGGCGGTGCTCGCGGCGCGAGACTGTTCCTTCTCTTCCTTCGCGTGCGCTGCGGCCTCGTCGGACCCGGCAACGATCACGTCGAGTCGGCGGGCCAAAGCGTCGAGGTCACCGATCACGGCAGCGGTGGAGAGGGATTCGGATAGAGCGATGGCGGCAGCCTTGGTCTTCTTGGCGTCTCCGGCGCCCGACGTCAGTCGAGCCTCGAGTAGTGAGACCTCGGTCGCGAGGTCGTCGTAGCGACGACCGAAATGGGCGAGGCCCTCGGTGGCGTCGCCGGCCTGCCACGAACCGATCTGGCGTTCACCGTCAGCGGTCTTCACCCAGGCGGTTCCGTCTTCCTCGACGCGGCCGAACTTGCTCGGGTCGCTGGCCGGCGCGGCGGTGACGGCATGCGAGGCTGCCGGGCCGGGGCGAGGTGCTCCGGGGCGGGGCGCACCGGGGCGTGGTCCACCAGGTTTGGGAGCACCGGGTTTGGGTGCTGCCGGGCTCGGGCTGGCCGAACTGCTGTCGGCGCCGGTGGTGGGTTCACTGTTCTCGGTCATCGGTCCTCGTCTCTGCCGCGCGTCACGGCTGCCTGATCGCATTCCTGGTTCCATTGAACCCGGTACTCACGTTCTCCGACTATTGAATCAGGTAAGAGGGTGTGAGGTCGCCACCTCGGGGTCGACTAGCGTGGCAACTGTGTTGACTTCCGCTGTTCTCGTCCCCTCGGCGCCGTTACTCGTGCCGGAATTGTCCGGTGATTCGACCGAGTCCGCTCAGGTGCGCGCTACAGCGATAGCCGCCGTGCGCCGGCTCTCTCACGAGGCGGTTCACTGGGTGGGCGTCGGTGTCGGCCTCGAGAATGCAGGACCCAAGAATGCAGCAGGCGAACTCTGGCGATCGGGCGTCGGACGTGGGCAGATCGGTACTTTCGCGGGATTCGGCGCCGATGTCCGGACGTCCCTGGACGCGGATGCGGCAGGTGAACCGATGCCATCTCTCGAACTGTGCGCCCTTGTTGCCGGCTGGCTGCGTGCCCGAGCGGACGTGGAGATCACCGTCGACATGCACGTCGTCAGTGCAGAGGCGTCGGTGAATGAATGTCGTGAATTCGGACAGCAGCTGCGCAAGCAACTCGACAGCGACAACCGACCGCAAGGGCTTCTGATCGTGGCTGACGGTGCGTCCACGCTGACGGCCAAGGCGCCCGGAAGCTTCGACGAGCGCGCCGCTGGCGTGCAATCGGCCATCGACGATGCCCTGACCGCCGGTGACCCGGAGGCGCTTCTTGCTCTCGATCCGCAGCTCTGCCGGAGTGTCGGAGCCCAGGGTCGTGCGGCGTGGCAGGTCCTGGCCGGTGTCTTCATGAACTCGTCTCGGTCAACCACGACACGTTCGGTGGTCGACTACAGCGACGCGCCGTTCGGCGTCGCTTACCACGTCGGGACGTGGCGGCCGTGAACGTCCCTGAAGAACTTCGCCCGATCGCAGTTGTCGGTCCGACCGCGTCGGGAAAGTCCGATCTCGCGTTGGCACTGGCCGAAGAATTCGGCGGTGAGATCATCAACATCGACGCGATGCAGCTCTATCGCGGCATGGATATCGGGACCGCCAAACTGACGCCGGCCGAGCGTCGCGGGATTCCGCATCACCTGCTCGACGTTCTCGACGTGAAGGAGACCGCCACCGTCGCGCGTTATCAAAGCGACGCGATCGCGATCGCCGAGAATCTGATCGCGGAGGGCAAGGTTCCGGTGATCGTCGGCGGATCCATGATGTACGTCCAGTCCCTACTCGACGAATGGTCCTTTCCGGCAACGGATCCCGAAGTTCGCGCGAAGTGGGAGGCAGTGCTGGCCGACGGTGGGGTCGGTGCGGTGCATACGGCGCTTGTTGCTGCTGATCCGGTAGCGGCGGCGTCGATACTGCCGACGGACGGCCGGCGGATGGTTCGGGCGCTCGAGGTCGTCGAGCTGACAGGTCTGCCGTTCGCGGCCTCAGCTCCGCAGATCGGTGACCCTCGTTGGGGAACCCGCATTCTCGGCGTGGATCGGGATACGGAAGAACTCGACGCCCGGATTCGGTTGCGAACCGAGCTGATGTTTTCAGGCGGACTTGTCGACGAAGTCGCCGTACTCGTCGAGCAAGGATTGCGTGAGGGCGTCACAGCGCCGCGAGCCATCGGCTACGCACAGGTGCTCGCACATTTCGACGGTGAATACGATTTGGCCGAAGCACTCGAACGGACGTTCATCGGGACGCGGCGCTACGTTCGCCGCCAACGATCATGGTTCCGTCGTGACGCACGCGTGCACTGGCTCGACGGTGCCGATCCGGAGCTGGCTCGCTCGGCCTTCGCTGCCCTTGCAGATCGCGGCCTGTAACACGATCGTGCCGATCAGCTATCTTACAGTTAGCTCTTTCGCGATCCATTCGTTTCGCGATCGACGGACTGGAGGACAACGAACATGGCGCAGACCGGGACACACGCGCGACCGAGAGGCCGACGCGCGGGTCGGCTGCCGCTTCTCCTACTGCTCGTCACATTTCTCGCGGTCGGCGGGGTGCTCGTCTATTTTGCGGTGAGTGCGGCCGGGAAGCCCATCAGCGCACCTGTTCCCGAAGCACCCTTCGACGTGGGAGCTCCAACCGATCCAGGGGCGAGTTGGGCGCCTGCGCCAACGGATCTGCCGCCGAACATGCTTGCGATTCCCGATCTGGATGTGCGAGCCGACATCGTGACCAGTGGGTTCGGCGCCAACCGCGGAATGATCCTTCCGCATC
The DNA here is from genome assembly GCF_046097995.1 of Rhodococcus sp. 5A-K4. Lineage (NCBI taxonomy): Bacteria > Bacillati > Actinomycetota > Actinomycetes > Mycobacteriales > Nocardiaceae > Rhodococcus > Rhodococcus sp. 5A-K4. The sequence continues at coordinate 147,700 of NZ_JBJURM010000008.1, read as the reverse complement.
CTGACAAGGTTTCGCATTTCACCAACGGCGTGCAGTTCGGATCTTCGGAGGGCACCAATCTTGTTGCCGGCCATGTCGACGACGGTGATCGCACGCACGGCGCCTTGTGGGCGCTGCACCAGATGAAGCCCGGAACACCGATCTACGTGAGCGACGACACCGGAACGATGTTCACCTATCACGCAGCGAGCCTGAAGCTGTACGAAAAGGTGGCTTTGCCGGCCGAGTTCTTTTCCGAAACGGGTGCGCCCAGGCTGGTCCTCGTGACCTGCGGCGGCGCAACCGTGCCCGACCCCTCGTTGCCGTCCGGATTCACGTACGAACAGAACGTCGTGGTCACCGCGTCACCTGCGTGAGTCGGTCGGTAGGTCCGGATAGGATGGCGACCATGGATTTCAGTAAGGGCCACGGCACGCAGAACGACTTCGTTGTTCTCCCTGACCTCGACGTTCGGGTCGATCTCGAGCCGGCGCGAGTTTCAGCGTTGTGTGATCGTCAGCGTGGCCTCGGCGCCGACGGCATCCTTCGTGTCGCCCGGGCAGGCGCACTTGCGGACGCGGGCGTGCTCGGTGCGCTGCCCGACGGCGTCGCTGCCGAAGACTGGTTCATGGACTACCGCAACAGCGACGGCTCCATCGCGGAGATGTGCGGAAACGGAGTTCGCGTATTCGCCCACTATCTCAAGGCCTCGGGCTTGGAGAGCAAGGACGAGTTCGTGGTCGGCAGTCGTGCCGGAGCGCGTCCGGTCGTGGTGCACGGCTACGACGCCACACATGGTGACGTGACCGTGGCGATGGGCCCGATCAAGGACCTCGGCACCAGTTCGGCAACAATCGACGGCCGCGTCTTCGCCGGCGTCGGCATCGACGTCGGTAATCCGCATTTGGCGTGTGTCGACGAGCACGTGACGGCAGAAGTTTTGAGTGCGCTCGATTTGAGTGTTTCTCCGGGCTTCGATCCGGGGTTCTTCCCGCACGGGGTCAACATCGAGATCGTGACGCCGATCCACGACGGTGGGGTTCACATGCGCGTACACGAGCGTGGCGTGGGCGAGACTCGTTCCTGCGGAACCGGAACGGTCGCAGCTGCGGCCGCGGCGCTGAAGTTCGACGGCCGCGACGAAGGCTCGGTGCTGGTGCGCGTGCTCGGCGGCGAAGTGCAGGTCACCGTCGAAGGCGGCGAAGGGTCGTTGCGGGGGCCCTCGGTTCTGGTGGCGAACGGGACGATCAGCGATGCCTGGTGGCAATCGCTCGTGTGATATCGCCCGCGGGAAATACGCCTGCAGGAAATACGGATGCACCGTGGCCAGGTTTCGTGGGACCATGGATCTTGTATGACGAACACACATGAAAACGAAGAGTCCACCGCTCACGAGCAGTCCGAGTACGCGCAAGCCGAATACACGGCAGCGTCCGCATCGGGCAACCCGTCGACCGGTGAGATGCAACTCGCAGATCGCGGCGCCCTGCGCCGCGTGGCCGGTCTGTCGACCGAGCTCGAGGACGTCACCGAAGTCGAGTACCGCCAGCTTCGACTCGAAAGAGTTGTCCTGGTCGGCGTCTGGACGCAGGGAACTGCCGAGCAGGCCGAGGCGAGCATGACCGAGCTGGCCGCACTGGCCGAGACGGCCGGCTCCGAGGTCCTCGAAGGACTGGTTCAGCGCCGCGACAAACCCGACGCTGCCACCTACATCGGTTCCGGCAAGGCTCAGGAACTGCGCGAAGTAGTCCTGGCGACCGGCGCCGACACCGTCGTCTGCGACGGTGAGCTGACGCCGGCGCAGCTCACGGCGCTGGAGAAGATCGTCAAGGTCAAGGTCATCGACCGGACGGCTCTGATTCTCGACATCTTTGCTCAGCACGCCACGTCTCGTGAGGGTAAAGCCCAGGTGGCTTTCGCTCAGATGGAGTACATGCTCCCGCGTCTGCGTGGTTGGGGCGAGTCGATGTCGCGCCAGGCCGGTGGCCGTGCCGGCAGTAACGGAGGTGTGGGCCTGCGTGGTCCCGGTGAGACGAAAATCGAGACGGACCGTCGCCGTATTCGTGAGCGCATGGCAAAACTGCGCCGCGAGATCAAGGGCATGAAGGCCGCTCGCGACACCAAGCGGACCCGTCGACTGCAGAGTGACATCCCGTCGATCGCCATCGTCGGATACACCAACGCGGGCAAATCGAGTCTGCTCAATTCGCTCACCGGATCCGGTGTGCTCGTGGAGAACGCGTTGTTCGCCACCTTGGACCCGACAACTCGCCGCGCCGCACTCGACGACGGCCGCGAGTACGTACTCACCGACACGGTCGGCTTCGTGCGACACCTTCCGACTCAGTTGGTCGAGGCATTCCGCTCGACTCTCGAGGAAGTGACCGACGCGGATCTGCTTCTGCACGTCGTCGACGGTTCGGATCCGTTGCCGACAGAACAGATCAAGGCTGTGCGGGAAGTCGTCACCGATGTTCTGCGCGAGACGGATTCGAAGGCTCCGCCGGAGTTGATCGTGGTCAACAAGATCGACGCGGCAGATCCGGTTACCTTGACGCAACTACGTGGTCTGCTGCCTGGTGCCGTGTTCGTCTCGGCGCGGACCGGTGAAGGAATCGCTGAACTACGAGCACATCTCAGCGAGGTGCTGGTTCGGCCGGAAGTCGAGGTCGACGTGCTGGTGCCGTACACGCGCGGTGATCTGATGGCTCGAATCCACTCGGACGGAACGATTTTGGAATCGACTCACGAAGAGGCGGGAACGCGGGTGCACGCACGCGTGCCACAGATGTTGGCCTCGGCATTGGTGGAGTACGCACCTAGTGCGTAGTTTCGGGGTCGTGGTCGCGGTGCTTGCTGCGACTACGGCAACCGCACTGCTTCCCGGAGCGCTCGCACAGGCGTCGTCGTTCGAGCCGAGCGAGTTCGCCCCACTCTGTACACCTACCGATCCTGCGCTCCAGGAGATGTCGGGGATGGTCGTCGTCGACGATCGGATCTACGCGATGGGTGACGGCGGCAGTGACGACTTCGTATTCGAAATGGACTTGAACTGTGTTGTCCAGAAACAGATTCCGGTTCCGATCGATCCATACGACGTCGAAGATCTTGCGGTGAGTGGTCGAACGCTCGTTCTGTCGGATACCGGCGACAACCTCCGAACCCGCGACACGGTGGCGTTCATCACGATGGACCTCGATTCCGGTGACGGTACGTTGCACCGCCTCACGTACCCGGACGGCGCGCACGACACCGAATCGATTCTGCTCGACCCTGACGGCCATGTGTTTGTCGTGACCAAGGAATTGTTCGGCTCCAGCAGTGTCTACACACCCGTCGGGGATCAGAAACTGAGTGACTTGGCGCAACCCGGCCCGACGCCGCTCGAGCGCGTCGGAGCCGTATCTCTCGGACCGGAGAAGCCCGTGTCGGTGATGTTCACCGGGGGAGCGGTGTCGTCGGACGGCTCGGCGATCGCACTTCGGAGTTACTCCGACCTGTACCTGTACGAAGTCGTGGACGGCGGAATCGGCGCGACGCTCACCGATACCGAACCCCTGCGGATCCCGCTCCCGACGGAGCCTCAGGGCGAGGCCGTGGCATTCAACGACGCGGGCGATGTTCTGATCGGATCGGAATCTGCCGGCGGAGCTTTGCCGCCGGTTCACGTGATGCGCGCGCTCGTGGAAGCGACCGAATCGACGGCTGACTCGTCTGCCGGTTCGGTCGGCGTCGGGGTCGATCCATGGACATTCGTGTGGGCCGGATTGGTCGCGGCAGGATGCGCGCTCGGAGGTGTGGCGTTCGTGAGATCTCGACGACGCCGCTGATTCCCACCAATTCCACGAATTCGCAGACTGCCGGTAGATGTGGATACTGGAACGAATGCACGGGCATCAACTCCTGACGCGGCTCTCGCGTATGTCACTCGAGCACGGACACATCACCGCAGCGCTGCTCGTTGGTTCCGTCGGCGTCGGCGTCGGCGCGCTGCTTTTGCTTCGTTGGTTGCCGCGTCGGGCCGTGCTTGTCGCACTGGGCTTGTCAGTGGTCGGGTCCGCCGGCGGCGCGATGTTCGTGTGGCTCAGTTATCGACCGTTGCCCGCGCAGCTACCTGTGTCGAGTTTTGTGTGGATAGCGTTGGCGATATTCGGAGTCATCGGCGCGGCGCTTGTTCTCCTCCGGCGTCCAGGACTGGCCCGCGGCCTTTCGGTGACGGTGTTGGCCGGTCTGGCCGCGATCGTCGCGGTGGGTCAGGTCAATGCCCAGACCGGCACTTACCCCACGCTCGGATCACTGGTCGGGCACTGGCCGGTCGGCTCGGTCGAGCACGTTGCTTTCGATTCGCTCCCCGGGGCCGAACCTTGGCTACAACGGGGACTTCCCACCGAAACTCATTGGGAGGTTCCGGTGCGGATGCCGAGCAACGGCGTCGTGACGGAAGCGTCGATTCCGGGAAACATCTCGGGTTTCGACGCGAGGCCGGCGACGTTGTATCTCCCGCCTGCCTATCTTGCCGATCCGCGTGCCGAGTTGCCCGTACTGGTGTTGGTGGCGGGTGAGCCCGGCAGCCCCAGTGACTGGCTGGACAGTGGCCGTCTCGCGACCACAGTCGACGCCTATGCGTCGAGGCATTCCGGGCTTGCTCCCGTCGTGGTGGTGCCCGACGCGTTGGGGGACTACGACGCCAACCCCGGCTGCATGGATTCTGCGCTCGGCAACGTCGCGACGTATCTGGACCAGGACGTCCCGAACTGGATCGAATCGAACCTTCAAGTGAATCCGGACGCTGCGCAATGGGCTATCGGTGGGTTCTCCTACGGCGGGACGTGCGCGATCGAGATGGCCGTGAACTTCCCGGACCGATACCCGTCGTTCCTGGACTTCTCCGGGCAGGACGAACCGTCGACCGGTGATCACGAGGACACCGTGGCGGCCATGTTCGACGGTGACGAAAGCGCGTTCGACGCGGTCAACGCCCGAGACCTGATGGCGCAGAATCGGTATCCGCAGTTGTCTGGTGTATTTGTCGCGGGTGAAGACGACGACATCTACCGCCCTCAGCAGGAGATCATGTTCGAGGCTGCGCGCGCCGCCGACATGAACGTGGACTACTACACCCTTCCCGGCGGGCACTCGGGTGATGTGTGGGGCACTGCTCTGGAACTCGAAATGGACTGGCTGGGCCGGACACTCGCACTGACTCCGTGAGAGTGTCCGGCCCGCTACACAGCACCGACTGACATCAGGTCAGGCGTCGAGATCAGCGGCTACCAGTTCGGCGACCTTGGCGAGTGCGTCGGCGTCGTCGGACTCGATGGTGACTTCGGTGTCCTTGGCGGCTCCGAGCGTCATGATCATCAGTGCCGAACCTGCATCCACCGGTTCGCCGTCGGCGACTGCGAGGGTGACCGTGGCGCCGGAGGCTCCGACTGCTTCGGCGATGAGAGCGGCGGGGCGGGCGTGGAGGCCGACTGCGGAACCGACGGCAACTGTCTTGCTGGGCATGGGATCTCCTCGTTGTGAATCTATCGGTGCGGACGTTGTGGGGTCTTTGGGCGGATTTGGTGACAACAGTGGTGACTGCAGCGTTGCTTGCTGTCGATCATGCCGCAGCGGGCACGATTTCGGGGTCGAGTTCGGCATCGGACGGCCCCTTGCGGAAGAACTCCTTGGCTCCGACGACGGCGAGCGCAGCTACCACGGTTCCCGCGGCGAGCGAGACCAGGAACCAGCCGATTCCGCCGACTGCGAAGAAGACGAAGATCCCGCCGTGCGGGGCGCTGAGAGTGACGTCGAAAGCCATGATCAGCGCACCGGTGACGGCACCGCCCGCCATCATCGAGGGGATCACGCGAAGCGGGTCGGCAGCGGCGAACGGAATCGCGCCCTCGGAGATGAATGCCGAGCCCAGCAACCAGGCAGCCTTTCCGTTCTCACGTTCGGCTTCGCTGAAGAGCTTGGGACGCAGCACCGTCGAGGCAAGTGCCATGGCCAGCGGCGGAACCATACCGGCAGCCATGACTGCCGCCATGATGCGCAAAGTGGCCGGGTCGTTGACGTTGAGTCCGGCTACAGCGAAGGCGTAAGCCGCCTTGTTGACCGGTCCGCCGAGGTCGAAGCACATCATCAGGCCGAGAATGATGCCGAGGAAGATGGCCGAGCTGCCGGACAGTCCGTTGAGCCAGTCGGTGAGACCGGAGGTGATCGCGGCGAGCGGACGACCGAGGACGATGAACATCAGTGCTCCGACAACCAGCGTCGCGAACAGCGGAATGATCACCACCGGCATCAGGCCCCGCAGCCACTGCGGGACGGCGATCCGGCCGATGTAGAGCGCGACGACACCGGCGATGAGACCACCGACCAGGCCGCCGATGAATCCGGCACCGACAAACACGGCGACCGCGCCGGCTGTGAAGCCGGGAGCGATGCCAGGCCGGTCGGCGATAGCGAAGGCGATGTAGCCGGCCAACGCGGGCACCAGGAAGCTGAATGCCAACGAACCGATCTGGAACAGCACTGCGCCGAGATAGGTGGCCAGACCACCGTCGGGAAGGTTGGTGATCGAGTTGTTGAGAACGATGTCCTTGGCAGGACCGGAGATCTCGTATCCGCCGAGCAGGAAGCCGAGTGCGATCAGCAGACCGCCGGCCGCGACGAACGGGATCATGTAGCTGACACCGGTCAGGAGGACCTGACGGAGGTGGGTGCCGAACCCTACGGAACCGGCATCGGAATCCGCAGCCGCGGCGGCGGTGCCGTCCACGGTGGCGGCGGCGGGATTCTCGGAGGCGCGCAACGCTTCTGCAAGCATCTTGTCCGGCTCGTTGATCGCCCGCTTCACACCGGAAGCGACAACGGGTTTGCCGGCGAACCGGTCGCGGCCCTTCACTCCGACGTCGGTGGCGAAGATAACCGCGGCGGCTCCGGCGATGACCGAAGGGTCAAGCGGGGTGCTTCCGCTCGAGCCCTGCGTTTCGACGTGAACCTTGACCCCGGCGCGTTCACCCGCGGCGACGAGCGAGTCCGCAGCCATGTAGGTATGAGCGATTCCGGTCGGGCACGCGGTGACCGCGACGATGTGACGCTCCGCGGGCGTTGGAGCCGGGGCCTCCTCGGTGGCGTGTTTCCCGGTGGAAACAGGAGGAGTGGGTGTGGCTGCCGCAGCCTTTGCTGGAGCATCCTTCGGCGCGGGATTGAGTACCTCGTCGACCAGTCTCACGATCTCGTTCGGCGTCGACGCCTCACGAAGCGACGTGACAAACGCGGGTCGGACGAGCGCTCGGGCCAAGGACGAGAGCAGCTTCATGTGCTCGGCTCCGGCGCCTTCGGGTGCCGCGATCAGGAACACCAGATCGGCGGGGCCGTCGGGTGCACCGAAATCGACCTTCGGATCCAGTCGAGCAAATCCCAGGGACGCGGACGAGACGGCCTCGGCGCGGCAGTGGGGAATGGCGATTCCGCCCGGCAGTCCGGTCGCGGACTGCGCTTCGCGAGCGAGTGCGGCATCGACCAGCCCCGCGGCGTCGCTCGCTCGTCCCGCTGCAGTCAGTCGCGCTGCGAGAGAACGAATGACATCTTCCTTGGTCGTACCCAGGTCGGTGTCGAGTGAGATCAGTTCGGGACTGATGATCTCGGGGCCGGAACCGCCGGCTGCGTTGGTATCGGACATGTCAGGTTCCTTAGGGCGTCAGGCGAGTTCGGTGGGGACGGGGATGGGAGAGGAGGCATCGGCTGCAGATACCGAAACCGCTGCCAGATCGATCTGTTCGGGCGTGGGAAGAGTTGTGCCGGGAAGGGAGGCAGCGGCGCTTCCGTAGGCGACCGCGTGACGTAACCGCTCGGATTCCGAGCCGCCTCCCGCTTCGGCGAGGATGTAGCCGGCCAGCGAAGAATCGCCTGCGCCGACGGTACTGACTGCGACAATCGGGGGAGCGGTGGCGATCCACGCGCCGTCGGCGGTGACGAGGACAGCACCTGCTGCGCCGAGCGTGGCGAGCACACTGCCGACGCCGCGGTCGACCAATCGCTGCGCCGCCGTGATTGCAGGCCCGGGATCACCGTTCTCGGCAGCACGTTCGAGGACGTGGCCGTCGACGCCGGTCAGTTGTGCGAGTTCCTCGCCGTTCGGTTTGAGCAGGTCGGGTGCCGCGCCGGGGAACGCTCCGGCGAGTGCCGTCAGCGGGGCGTCCGAGGTGTCGACCGCCACCTTGCACGGGTGATCGCGCAGCGCCGCGACGAGTTCGCCGTACCACCCGAGCGGAACGCCGGGGGGCAGTGAGCCGGACAGCGCGAACCACAGTGCGGTATCGGCGCGGACAATCAACTCCTGTGCCAGGGCGTCGAGCGTCGAACCGGACAGCGTTGCGCCGGGTTCGTTGATCTTCGTCGTTGTCCCGTCCGGTTCCGCAATGGTGATGTTGGTGCGAGCCAGACCCGTTGTGGCGACACCGATGTGGGGAATCCCACCGGCTGCCAGCGCCGAGAGCAGAGGGTCACCACCGTTTCCCGGCAGTACCGCGAGAACGTCGAGGTCGGCTGCGGCGAGAACACGCGCGACGTTGACCCCCTTGCCGCCGGGGTCGCTGCGAGTGGAGTGGGCGCGTAGGACGGAGCCTCGTTCGAGCCGTTGCTCGAGTTGCACGGTCCGATCGATACTCGGGTTGGCTGTCAGTGTGACGATCATGCGATCACCACCTCGATTCCGTGGTCGTGGAACTCGGATGTGTCTGTGGGACTGATCTCTTCGTCGGTGATGAGGACGTCGATGCTGTCGAGCGGGGCGAAGCTGATCAAGTGCTCGCGGCCGACTTTGGTGGAATCGGCCACCACCACAACGTGATTGGCGGCTTTGACCATTGCTCGTTTGACGGCGGCCTCTTCGCTGTCCGGAGTGGAGAGTCCGTGCCCGACGCTGATCGCGTTCGTTCCGATGAAGGCGACGTCGACTCGCAACGTGCTCAGCAGGCGTAGGGCGTCCTCGCCGACCACGGCTTGAGTCACCCCGCGTACTCGACCGCCGAGCAGTATCAGGGAAATCGAGTTCATCGATGCCAGGCGTGCGCCGATCGGGACGGAATTGGTGACGGCTGTGAAGTCGTTCTCGGTCGGCAGTTCGGGGATCATGCGGCCCGTGGTCGTGCCCGCGTCGAAGATCACGCTGCCGCCGGTGGGAGGGAGGTAGGTGACCGCGCAGCGGGCGATCCGGTCCTTCTGTTGCGCGCGGGTCTGATCGCGTTCCGCCATGCCCGGTTCGGTGACGTGGAGGGATCCGGTGGGAACGGCGCCGCCGTGTACACGCCTGATCTGTCCGATCCGCTCGAGGAAGGCCAGATCGCGACGCACGGTCTCGGTGGTCACACCGAAGGTCTCCGACAGAGCCGCCACGGACATGCGTCCGCGCTGCGACACCATGGTGCCGATCGCTTGTTGGCGTTCTTCCGCGTACACGTGCTCTCCGATTCCGAAGTGTGATCCGACGGTGCGTTGTGGATCACAGTGAATGTTGCTTTATGTTGTTTTACGCCCGAGTGTGTTGACATGTCAAGACTTGGGAGTAATCTTCGTCACAACGAAGGTGAGGGCTTTACGCGCTCGAGGTGATCCGGTGTGACACCGGGCCCATCGCTCAAGGAGGACAGATGACCGAACAGCTCAACCGAATCACCGTGCACGGCACCCCCGTGGTGCCTGGAATCGCCTACGGACCGGCGATCTGGCCGTCCAGCCGACCAGAACTCGTCACCGATGCGCCGGCACTCGACGAGGCCGATCGAGAGGCCGCCGTAGACGCCTTCGTCGGAGCGGCGAAGGCTGTCGAGAACCGCCTTCTCGGACGGGCCGCCGAAGCTACCGGCGCGGCCGCGGAGGTCTTGCAGGCCAACGCGGCGATGGCAGCTGATCGTGGCTGGATCGGGGCGGCCAAGAAGTCGATCGCCGGCGGAGTGCCCCCGGTGCAGGCTGCGATCGCGGCGACGGAGCAGTTCGTGGTGCTGTTCACCAAGGTCGGCGGTTTGATGGCCGAGCGCGTCACCGACCTCGAGGACATCCGCGATCGCGTGATCGCCGAACTCTCCGGATTACCCGAACCTGGAGTTCCCATGCCAGACACACCGTCGGTGCTGTGCGCGGACGATCTGGCTCCTGCAGACACCGCGGGCCTCGATGCAACCAAGATCATCGGACTCGTGACCATTTACGGCGGCCCGACCAGCCATACGGCAATCATCGCGAGGCAGTTGGGCATCCCGTGCATCGTCGCCGCGAAGGAATTGGAATCCATCTCGGCAGGAATACCGATTCTGATCGACGGAACAACCGGCGACGTGATCGCGGAGCCGGATCCCGGGCACGCGCGTGAACTGGTCGAACAATCCCGGATCGATCGCGAACGCGTCAGCACCTGGACCGGACCGGGCCAGACGGCGGACGGCCGGCCGGTAGACGTTCTCGCCAATGTTCAAGACGGCGCGGGCGCTCGCGCCGCGGCGTCGACTGCTGCGGGGGGCATCGGGCTCTTCCGGACCGAACTCTGCTTCCTCGGCCGTGAGACCGAACCGACCGTAGACGAGCAGGCGGCGATCTACGCCGAGGTTCTCGAGACCTTCGCAGGAAAGAAGGTCATCATTCGCACGTTGGACGCGGGTTCGGACAAGCCGCTCAAATTCGCCAACCATCAAGAGGAAGCGAATCCGGCACTCGGCGTTCGTGGGGTCCGAATCGCCTGGCAGGACATGGGAATTCTAAACCGCCAGCTCGACGCGATCGCGGCAGCCGCGGCGTCGACCAACTCGTCGCCGTGGGTGATGGCACCGATGATCGCCACCCCGGCCGAGGCGAAACGTTTTGCCGATGCGGTGCGGGCACGCGATCTTGTTCCCGGTGTGATGGTGGAGATCCCGGCGGCGGCGCTGTTGGCCGACCAGATTCTCGAACACGTCGAATTCCTCTCGATCGGTACCAACGACCTCGCTCAGTACACGATGGCCGCTGATCGGATGTCCTCCGAACTCGCCGACCTGACCGATCCGTGGCAGCCCGCGGTGCTCGCCCTTGTCGCACGTACGGCCCAGGCCGGTCAGGCGGCAGGCAAGCGCGTCGGCGTCTGCGGTGAGGCGGCCGCCGATCCACTGTTGGCGTGTGTTCTGGCCGGACTCGGAGTTTCCTCGCTGTCGTGCGCTGCGGCGTCGGTCGCGGGTGTGGGAGCGAAGGTCGGGTCAGTCACCATGGCGCAATGTGAGGCGGCTGCGGCGGCGGTGCTGGCAACCGGTGATCCGGTGGCAGCGCGCAAAGCGGCGGCCGACGCAATCAGCTGAACTGGTTTCGTTGGTCTCGGTCGGAGACCGAGCGCCTGACCTCTAGTATTTCGACCTGTGATCGAACGAGAAACAATGACCGGGGCCGGCGGAATCGGCTGGACTGTCCACGGAGACGGCAAGCGGATCGCCGACGGAGCCGTCGTGGCGCCGGACGAACGACTGAGTTGGCCGCGCACCATCGGAATCGGGATGCAACACGTCATCGCGATGTTCGGAGCGACACTGCTCGTTCCGACCATCACCGGCTTCCCCGTCACGACGACGCTGCTGTTCTCGGGTATCGGCACCGCGCTGTTCCTGCTCATCACCCGGGGCCGGATCCCGAGCTATCTCGGTTCGTCCTTCGCGTTCATCGCCCCGCTGACAGCGTCGGCAGGATCGGGCCCGGCCGCGCAACTCGGTGCCGTCATGGCCGTCGGCATCGTGTTGATGTTGATCGGCGTCGCCGTACGTCTGATCGGCAGCCGGGTCATCGACGCCGTCATGCCGCCGGTGGTGACGGGCGCTGTCGTCGCGCTGATCGGTCTCAACCTCGCTCCGACGGCGGTCGGCTCCTTCGAATCGCAGCCGCTGATCGCCACGGTGACGCTCGTTTCGATCCTGCTGGTCACGGTCGTCGGTCCCGGGTTGCTCGGCCGGCTGGGCATTCTGGTCGGCGTCGTGATCGGCTGGGTTTTCGCCGCGGTCATCGGCGGACTCGACAGTGAACGAGTGTCCGCTCTGCGCGAAGCGGACTGGTTCGGGCTGCCGAGTCTGCACGGACCGTCGTTCGACTGGTCGGTGATCGTGCTCGCGCTCCCCGTGGTGATCGTTCTGGTCGCCGAAAACGTCGGACATGTCAAAGCGGTGTCCGCCATGACTGGTAAGTCCCTCGACGATCTGGCCGGCAATGCACTGTTTGCCGACGGTCTCGCCACTACCTTGGCGGGCGCCGGTGGCGGATCCGGAACCACCACGTATGCCGAGAACATCGGTGTCATGGCAGCGACGCGTGTGTACTCGACCGCCGCGTACTGGGTAGCCGCCGCTACCGCTGTGATCCTGGCATTTTCGCCCAAATTCGGCGCACTGGTCTTCACGGTTCCGAACGGCGTCATCGGCGGCGCAACGATGGTTCTCTACGGCCTCATCGGCATTCTCGGTGTGCGCATCTGGATGGAAGCGAAGGTCGACTTCACCGATCCGGTCAACCTCACGGTCGCCGCGGCAGCGTTGGTCGCCGGCATCGGGAACTTGACGCTGACCATCGGTTCGGTCGAGTTGGGCGGCATCGCCTGGGGATCGATCGGCATCCTCGTCGCGTACCCGATCATGCGGTATCTCGCCAAATTCCGTACTTCAAGTAACAGATAACCGCTACAGTCACGAATCGTGATCGTTCGGGTCATCGACGGGTATCGCAACAGGTTCTACCGTCGGAGGCAGTGACGTGGGCCCGCGCACTTCGGCGTGCCCAGTCTCAGCGAATACACCCCAGCGGGTATATCCCCAGCGGGTACATCACTGAAGTGCCATATATCGAATTGCAAGGAGTCGGCGTGGAGCGCACCCTGTTCGAACCGGAACATGAACTCTTCCGGGAGTCGTACCAGAAGTTCTTGGCACAGCACGTGGCACCGAACCACGAGAAGTGGGAAGAGCAGAACATCGTCGATCGTGACGTCTGGGTCGAGGCCGGAAAGCAGGGCTTCCTGGGAACTGCGGTCCCTGAGGAATTCGGCGGCGGCGGTGTCAAGGATTTCCGCTACAACGCGATCATCACCGAGGAAACCACCAAGGGTGGGTTCAGCGGTATCGGCTTCACGCTGCACAACGACGTCGTGGCACCGTACCTCCTGGAGTTGAGCAACGAGGAGCAGAAGCAGCGTTGGCTACCCGGATTCGCGTCGGGTGAGCTGATCTCGGCGATCGCGATGACCGAACCGGGTACCGGTAGCGACTTGCAGGGCATCAAGACGAAAGCGGTTCGCGACGGGGACCACTGGGTCCTCAACGGTTCGAAGACCTTCATCACCAACGGAATCAACGCCGACATCATCATCGTTGTCGCGTGCACCGACCCGGACAAGGGTGCTCAGGGCTTCAGCCTCCTCGTGGTCGAGCGGGACATGCCTGGCTTCGAGCGTGGACGCAACCTCGACAAGATCGGCATGAAGGCTCAGGACACTGCCGAACTCAGCTTCACCGACGTACGCGTTCCCGCTGCCAACCTGCTGGGCGAAGAGGGAATGGGATTCTTCTACTTGATGAAGAACCTTCCCCAGGAACGACTCTCGATCGCCGTCGTTGCCGCTGCCGCAATGGAATCGGTTCTCGAGAGCACGATCCAGTACTGCCGCGACCGCAAGGCATTCGGCAAGTCGATCGGCAGCTTCCAGAACACCCGATTCGTACTGGCCGAATTGGCAACGGAGACCACGGCAGTGCGCATCCTGGTGGACAAGTTCATCGAGCAGCTCAATGCCGAGAAGCTGACCGTGCAGGAAGCTGCGATGGCGAAGTGGTGGACCACCGAAGCCCAGGTCAAGCTCATCGACCGCTGCCTCCAGCTGCACGGAGGCTACGGCTACATGAAGGAATACCCGGTTGCAAAGGCGTACATGGACTCTCGTGTGCAGACCATCTACGGTGGCACAACCGAGATCATGAAGGAGATCATCGGACGTTCGCTGAATCTCTGATTCGGGTGATGGACCGCTGATCGTCACGAAAAGACTCTGGGCCCCGGCTGATGCCGGGGCCCAGAGTCTTGTGATCGAGGGTGCGAGCGAACTCAGATCTTCCGCATGACGGTGACAACCTTGCCCAGGATGACGGCGTTGTTGCCGGGAATCGGCTCGAAGAGTTCGTTGTGCGGCATCAGCCACACCTCCTTCTTCGTACGCTTGAACGTCTTCACGGTGGCTTCGCCGTCGATCATGGCGGCCACGATGTCACCGTTCTCCGCGACGTTCTGCTGACGGACGACAACCCAGTCGCCATCGCAGATCGCTGCATCGATCATCGACTCGCCGACAACCTTGAGCATGAAGAGCGAACCCTGGCCGACGAGTTCGCGGGGGAGTGGGAACACGTCCTCTACCGCTTCCTCGGCAAGGATCGGTCCGCCGGCAGCGATGCGACCCAGGATGGGGACGAACGCCGGCTCCGGTAGCGGGTCGGCACTGTTGTACTCGCCGGAATGCTTTGACACCGACGCGATGGCGGTATCGGCCGCAACCTCGTCGAGACCTCGAACATCGACTGCGCGAGGGCGATTGGGATCGCGTCGAAGGAAGCCCTTGCGCTCCAACGTTCGCAGTTGATGTGCGACCGACGACGTGGAGGTGAGCCCCACCGCATCACCGATCTCGCGAATGCTCGGCGGATACCCGCGCTCCGTCACCGAATCGCGGATGACTTCGAGAACGCGCCGCTGACGCTCGGTGAGCGTCTCGCTCGACGGAGACGGAACTGCAGAAGCTCCTGCCTCCGCGGCTGTGCTGGAGCGATCGTCCTTCATGGCCTGTTGCCTCCGTGTCTGAAGAAGTCGTGTCTGAAGAAGTCGTGTCTGTAAAGGCTGTGTCTGAAAAAGCTGTGTCTGAAAAAGCGCCTGGTGCAAATCGCGCAGAAACCTGTCGGTGCCTCCTGCCAACATTCGAGCTGTCGACAAACACGGAGGCTTTCGCAATTCCCGCTGTGTGGTCTGACACGAATCTAGCCGGATTTGCTCGCGGTTTCAAACATCTGTTCGATTCGTGTCGCTTGAAGTAGAGACATTGTCGGCCAAGCGTGGTAGAAATTCGAACATGCGTTCCATCGAACGCATGATCGAACACATCGATCGGTGTCGACCAGCGGAGGTCACGATGGGTAACGCAGCACTGAGAAGCAACAGGGTTTTCGACGACGCGATTGGTGACGACGCGATTGGTGATGACGCGATTGGTTTCGACGGCACGTCGGCGTTGAAGTACCACCCCTCGTTCTATGGGCCCGATGGTGGATCCGACGCTGACGGTGTGTCGTTCGAACGGCGCGGCACGGCCGAAATGCGGGGCGTGGCCAGGTATGTCGACAACGAACCGCAGGCGGCCGTCGTTCGTCGTGTTCCGGCGGTTGGCGCGGTTTCAGGTTCGCGTGCATTGCGTGAATCTCCTCGCCGGTGGGACGGCGAGCACGATTCGTCACGCCCGTACGGAGGAAGTTTCGCGCACCGAAACAGAGTCGGTGTCTCACGGGTCGAACATGAAGTGGCTGCCGAGGACGTCAGTTGGAAGACAGTGTTCCTTGGCGCCGTATTCACTGCACTGGCAGTGTTGGCGTTGGTGGGGATCGGCGCTTTGTCGAGTGGTGATGTCGCTGCGACAAACGGTGCGACCGAAGTGGTTCGTGTTGCTGCGGGTGAATCCCTCAGTGATATTGCTGCCAAGGTTGCGCCTGGCCAGGCTGTCGGCTCGGTGATCGAGCAGATCATGGATCTCAATGCGATGTCGAGTTCCGGACTGTCCGTTGGGCAAACGCTGATCGTGCCGGCCTCGGGCCGCTGATCGTACCCCGTGCCAGGCGGGGGCGTACCGAGCGTGAGAGCAGTCGGTTCACAGCGAGTAAGCTGTCCACTTGACAGTCCCACCACCTCGGGTGGTCGCGTTGAGTACGTGGATCTGCTCTGTAAATCGTCGGAGGATTTGCAGTCGGTAGCGAATCTGAGTTGCGGCCATTTCGGCGACAACGAAGGAACCCCGATGCATTGCCCGTTCTGCCGGCACCCTGATTCCCGAGTGGTCGATTCGCGCGAGGCCGACGAGGGCCAGGCGATCAGGCGGCGCCGTTCGTGCCCCGAGTGTGGCCGCCGATTCACCACGGTTGAGACGGCAGTTCTCTCGGTTGTGAAGCGCAGCGGCGTGACGGAGCCGTTCAGCCGAGAAAAGGTGGTCAAAGGAGTGCGTCGCGCATGCCAGGGCCGCCAAGTGGACAACGATTCGCTGAATTTGCTGGCCCAACAGGTCGAAGATGCCGTACGTGCTTCGGGTTCTGCCGAAATTCCCAGCAACGAGGTAGGGCTCGCGATTCTCGATCCGCTTCGAAATCTCGACGAGGTTGCATACCTGCGATTCGCATCGGTGTACAAGTCCTTCAGTTCTGCCGCGGATTTCGAACGTGAGATCACCGACATGCGCGAACATGTCGAGACCCGTGCTGCCGACAAGGCTTCCGGCGCCGAGACCGTTTCCGTCGACTGAGGCCTTTGCCTTAGATAACGCTGAGAGCACAAAGCGGCCGTAGGTAACGCTGAGAACACAAAGCGAACAATCGAACAAATCGGGCAAGTTATTCGCTTAGTGTCGACCAAGTACGTTCGTCCGCATCTCGGATCTTCACGGAGGCGTTATGAACTTAGTTGCAGTTCTCGGAGTCGTGAACAGCCTGGTAACCCTCGGGTTCGCCAATACTGTTGCCACCTTTGGTGGTTTCCTCACCAACGTCAACATTCAGACAATCTACTGATCGCGCAATTCTCGTCGAACGTCAACGCTTGATCGCTTCGATAGCTTTCAGGACTCGCTTTTCGGAAATCGGTGTGGGTGTACCGAGGGACTGCGCAAACAGGCTCACGCGCAGTTCTTCGATCATCCAGCTGATCGAGTCGACATCTCGAGCAGTGCGACGCTCTTCGGGAAGTGAACTCAACAACCGGTCGTACGCTGCGTACACCCGGTCGAGGACGTCCATCGCCTGCTGATCTCGTTGTGCACTTGCGGGTAGAGCTTCGAGACGGAATTTTGCTGCGGCAAGATACCGCGGCAAATCGCGTAGGCGGGCCGAGCCCAATTCGGCGACAAATCCCGGAAACAGCAGTGAGGTCAACTGTTCTCGGACGTCGTCTGCTGCTTCGCCGCGGGAGCGGTCCAGAACGACGCTCAGTTGGTGTGCTTGTTCGAGGATCGGAACAATCATGCGCAGGATCGCGGAGACGCGTCCGGCCAGTTCGGAGCGTGCGATCTTCACCAGGGCGTCGAACGCCTCAGGCGTGCGTACCGGTCCGCCGTGGGCAGCTATCACTTCGTTGGCAGCTGCCACCCGGCAATCTTCGACGAGGGCCTCCAAGCCGCCGTCCGGATTCTGGCCGAGAGCAAGACGCTGAGTGTTCGACAAGCCGGCGGTCACGGCCTTGAGTTGGGTGGGAACGGCCGCGAGAAGAAGCGCCCGAGTGCCTTCCCGCATCGCCTGCGCCTGCGCAGCCGGCGTACTCAGGACACGAACGGCAACTCCGCCGTTTTCCGGCACCAGTGCTGGGTAGCCGGTTACCTGCTGTCCGCCGATGGAGCGAGTGATGGTCGGTTCCAGTGCGCCGAGCGTTTCGGATGTCCAGACGGTTGCCGCTGCCCGTTCCGTACCGGTTGCCGCCTTGGCCACTTCCTTCTGTACGCGCGGGGCGAGCGTGCGTCGTAGCTGCGCCAGATCCTTACCCTTCGCGAGAACCGTGCCCGATTCGTCCTCGACGACAAATGTCATCCGAAGATGGTCGGGCAGCGCGGCGGGATCGAAGTCCTTGGCGTCGATCTGGATCCCGCCCAAGTGCGAGAGTTCGCGGGCCATTGCGGTCATCAACGGCTCGGATCGAGGTTTGACTGCTGCCAATGCTGCGGCGGCGTAGTCGGGTGCGGGCACGACGGCGCGTCGGATGTTCTTGGGCAACGTCTTGATCAGAGCAGTAACCAGATCGACGCGCAGACCGGGGACCAACCAGTCGAAGCCGACCGGCTGAAGTTGCGCAAGCAGGCCGACCGGGATGTGCGCGCTGACGCCGTCGTCGTCCTTTCCGGGCTCGAATTGGTAAGTGAGTGGAAACTGCATGTCGCCCTGGCGCCAGGCGTCCGGGTACTCGCCGCCCAGTACTGCAGCCGCGTCGGAGTTGACCACCGTTTCCGGCGTGAAAGTCAGCAGACTCGGATTCTTGCGCCGCTCAGTCTTCCACCACTGGTCGAAATGCTTGGCGGATACGGCTTCCTGGCCGATACGTTCTTCGTAGAACTCGTAGAGAGTTTCGTCGTCGACGAGGATGTCGCGGCGGCGCGCACGGTTCTCGAGTTCCTCGACGTTGTCGAGGAGTGCGCGGTTCTCGTGGAAGAACTTGTGGTTTGTCTGCCATTCGCCCTGCACGAGCGCATGGCGGATGAAGAGATCGCGAGAGGCCTCGGGATCGATTCGTGAGTACGTCACTGCGCGGCCCGTCACCAGGGGAACTCCGTAGAGAGTGACCCGCTCGTATGCCATCGCCGAGCCGCGCTTGGAGGACCAGTGCGGTTCGGAATAGGTGCGTTTCACCAGGTGAGGGGCGAGTTTTTCAGCCCACTCAGGTTCGATGCGCGCGGACATGCGCGCCCACAGCCTCGACGTTTCCACGAGTTCGGCGGCCATGACCCAGCGTGGTGGCTTCTTGAAAAGTCCCGATCCGGGGAAAATTGCGAAGTGGCTGCCCCTGGCGCCCAGGTAGTCCCGCTTCTCGCCCTCGCGTAGCCCGATGTGTGAGAGCAAACCGGCGAGGAGTGACTGATGGATCGCGTTCTCGCTTGCGGGTGTCTCACCCACCGTCCAGCCGAGGCCGCGGGTGATCTGCCGGAGTTGCCCGTGCAGATCCTGCCATTCGCGGATGCGGAGCCAGTGCAGGAACTCGTTCCGGCACATCTTGCGAAACTGGTTGGAGGACAGGTCGTTACGTTGTTCGCGTAAGTAGTCCCACAGTTTCAGGTATGCCAGGAAGTCGGAGTTCTCGACATTGAACCTGGCGTGCTTTTCGTCGGCGGCTTGCTGGAACTCGGCGGGCCGTTCGCGAACGTCCTGGATGGACAACGCCGCGACGATGACAAGGGTTTCGTGAAGGCAACCGTTGTTCTTGGCTTCCACCAGCATTCGTGCCATCCGCGGATCCACCGGAATCTGGGCCAGCTCGCGGCCGACCGGCGTCAGTTCGGGGTGGCTTGCCTCGGAACCTCGCGCGATGGCGCCGAGTTCTTCGAGCAGTCCGATTCCGTCCTTGACGGCGCGCTGGTCCGGCGGTTCGACAAAGGGGAAGGCGGCGATGTCGCCCAGACCGAGGGCCGTCATCTGCAAGATGACGGATGCGAGATTGGTCCGCAGGATCTCCGGCTCGGTGAACGCCGGCCGTGACTCGAAGTCCTCCTCGGAATACAGGCGGATGCAGATTCCTTCGGCGACGCGGCCGCAACGCCCGGAACGCTGACGAGCTGACGCCTGCGAAATGGGCTCGATCGGCAATCGTTGAACCTTGGTGCGCACCGAATATCGCGAAATGCGCGCGGTTCCCGGATCGACGACGTACCGAATGCCGGGAACGGTCAACGAGGTCTCGGCCACGTTGGTGGCAAGGACGACGCGTCGGCCGGTGTGCGGCGAGAACACTTTGTGTTGCTCGGCAGCAGACAGTCGCGCGTACAGCGGGACGATTTCGGTGTTGCGAAGACGCCGATCGCGTAAAGCGTCTGCGGTGTCGCGAATTTCGCGTTCGCCGGAGAGGAAGACCAAGATGTCGCCTTCGCCCTCCGCGCTCAGCTCGTCGACCGCCTCGCAGACCGCGTCGACGGGATCACGGTCGAAGGTGATGTCGCCGGACTCGACGGTCAGTGGCCGGTAACGCATTTCGACGGGGAATGTTCGACCGGATACCTCGACTATCGGCGCGGGCTTACCGTCGACAGCGAAGTGCTTGGCGAAGCGTTCGGGATCGATGGTCGCCGACGTGATGATGACCTTGAGATCGGGTCGGCGGGGGAGCAGCTGAGCCAGGTAACCGAGGATGAAGTCGATGTTGAGGCTGCGTTCGTGCGCTTCGTCGATGATCAGCGTGTCGTAGCGTCGGAGCATACGGTCGCGCTGAATTTCGGCGAGGAGAATGCCGTCGGTCATGAGCTTGACGTAGGTGCGGTCCGAGACCTGGTCGGTGAACCGCACGGTGTATCCGACGGCGTCGCCGAGTTCGGTGTCGAGTTCTTCGGCGATACGTTCGGCAACGGTGCGTGCTGCCAGTCGGCGAGGCTGTGTATGTCCGATCAGGCCGCGGACGCCACGTCCGAGTTCGAGACAGATCTTCGGGATCTGAGTTGTCTTACCCGAGCCGGTCTCGCCGGCGACGATGACAACCTGATTCTCCGAGATCGCGGTCGCGATGTCGTCCTTGCGCTGACTGACGGGCAGAGCTTCCGGATACGAGACTGCGGGAACATTGGCGGAGCGTGCCGCCAACCGTGCGCGCGCCGTTTCAATTTCCTCGGCCAGCGCCACCAAAGCGTCTGGTGTGCGGGCACGGTCGAGTTTGCGACGGAGTCGACTCTCGTCGCGGAGTGAGACCTGCGCCAGCGCGCTCTTCAGGTCACTCCGCTTGGGGGAGAGTGGGGCCGGTGGTGTTGTAGACATGCTGATGACAGCCTATCGAACGCGTTCACAACTACCGCTCGCAGATCGTTTTGATGTGCAAATATCGACCAGTGACGACAAATACCGCAAATGAGGCAGTTACACCGGTCGCGTCGACGCCTGTTGCCGTGCGAGTACTTCGCTTGTTGTTCGCGATCTACGGACTCACGGCGCTGCTGTGGATTCCGATTCGAAACGCCGACGGATTCTCGTTGTCGAACTATCTGAGCTACTTCACCATCGAGAGCAACATCCTTGCGGTGATCGTATTGCTGGTCGGCGCCCTTCGGGATCCGCAGTCTCGGACATGGCAGTCGGTTCGCGGTGCGGTGACGCTCTACATGGTGATCACCGGAATCATCTACGCCGTTCTACTGGCCAATATCGACGTCAATTTGAACGACGCGTGGATCAACTCGGCGCTCCACCGCATTCTTCCGCTGGTGATGCTCCTCGACTGGGTGTTCTTCGCTTCGAGGCACAGGATCTCCGAAATCCGCTCGCTGCAGTGGCTGCTGTTTCCGGTGATCTACGCGGTGTACACGTTGATTCGAGGGCCGATCGTCGACTGGTATCCGTATCCGTTCATGGATCCTCGCCACCAGGGCTATCTGGCCCTGTTCATCGGATTTGTCGTACTGGGCATCGCGATGGCCCTGATGGCGTTGGCGGTCAATGCCGTCGGACGGCTGGGAGCCGGGCTACGCGGACGGAACGCTGCGAAGTCCTAGTGGATTGTCGGAGGCGAGCACCTGCTCGAGGCGGTCCACGTTCGGGTGCTTACCGGGGTTCGCCCGCGCGTCCTCGGTGTGTTCGGCAAAGATCGTCAGTCCTGCCGAGGCGGCTTCGGGTGTGAGCGCGCCGTAGACCTGAGCGAGATGGTTGTACACCTTGACCGAGCCGGACTTTCCGGGCTTGTTCTCGACGGTGTCGATGACGGTTCCGTCGGCGTCGAGCACCTCGATGGCGGCCAGATGATCGATGGTGGGCAGTGCGGCGAGATTGTCGGCAAAAGTCATGGTCGACAGATTACGTGTGTACCCGGAAATGCCGGTGCCCGGCGAGCGCCGTCGTCCGCCGATTCCCGGTGTCGATATAGTCGCAGCACATCGTTTGCACACCAGCATCGTTTGTATTCGAAGGGGACAATGATGGCTTCGGCATTGTGGCACGGGTTCGCGGACATGGGCGCTGTGGAGAAGAACGGCGCGTTTGTCGTCTCTCGCGGTGAGGGCGCGTACATCTGGGACCGCGAGGGCACTCGGTATCTGGATGCGACGGCGGGCCTGTGGTTCACCAATGTCGGGCACGGGCGCACGGAGATCGCGGATGCGGTGGCGGCTCAGTTGTCGAAGATCGCTCATTTCTCGAATTTCGGTGATTTTGTTCCCGAGACCACGCAGGTGTTGGCGGAGCGGTTGGCGAAGATCGCGCCGGTTGCCGGGAGCAAGATCTTCTTCACTTCGGGTGGTTCGGATTCGGTGGACACTGCGGCGAAGCTCGCTCGCCGGTACTGGCACGAGGTGGGGCAGCCGGAGAAGGCGATCATCGTCGGTCGTCAGAAGGCGTACCACGGAATGCATGTTGCGGGAACGGCTCTGGCGGGTATTGCGGTGAACCGTGAGGGTTACGGCGAGCTGATGGCGGATGCGGCCACGGTCGGCTGGGATGATGCGAAGAGTCTGCTCGAGTTGATCGAGAGGATCGGTGCGAACAAGATCGCGGCGTTCTTCGCGGAGCCGATCATCGGTGCGGGTGGGGTGTATCTTCCGCCGGAGGGGTATCTGGCCGAGGTGCGTGACATCTGCCGCGAGCACGACATCCTCTTTGTCGTCGACGAGGTCGTGACCGGTTTCGGCCGGATCGGTGGTGAGTGGTTCGCGTCCACTCGTTTCGATTTGCAGCCGGACATGATGACCACGGCAAAGGGTTTGACGTCGGGTTACGTTCCGATGGGTGCGGTGTTCATCGCGCCGCGGGTGGCGGAGCCGTTCTATGCGGGTTCGTGGTGGCGCCATGGGTACACCTACGGCGGGCATGCCGGTGCTGCTGCGGCGGCGATGGCGAACCTCGACATTCTCGAGCGTGAGAATCTGCTCGCGGAGTCGAAGCGTCTGGAGGCATCGTTGCATACGCATCTGCAGCCGCTGGCGGAGCATCCGCGGGTGGCGGAGGTTCGTAGTGGGCTCGGTGCGGTCGCTGCGGTGCAGTTGGCTGATCCGGCGGAGGCTTTGCCGTTCGTGAAGACGTTGCGTGAGCACGGTATTTCGGGTCGCGCGGCGGGTCAGGGTGCGATGCAGATTTCGCCGACGTTCGTCATGACCGACGATCAGGTCGCGGAGATGGCAGCAGGGATCCTCGCAGCTCTCGGATGAGTTCAGTTGCGGCGCCGGAAGAGTTTCTCGATTCGGCGCCGCACAGCGTTGGGTGCAGGTTCGAGTTCCAGAACCTCTTGTTCCGACTGCTTGGCGTAGGCCTGGGTGTACCGCTCGTGCAGTACCGAGCGAATTTCGTCCGGAGAGTAGGCCCGACGCTGGCGTTCGCCGCGCGCAACGAGAACCCCGGTGGCGGCAACGCCCATTGCACCGGCGAGGCCGACCAGTTTCCAAACGTGCGAGGCGCGCAGAGGAGTAGGGAGTTTCATCCCTCTACGCTAGAGGCATGGACCGACGATTGCTTTCGCAGGTGAGTCTCGAGGAGGCCGCCGCGGCGACCCGCACGGGCGACATCTGGATCTTCCGCGGAGAGTCGACGGCGGACCGGGCCATCCAGACGCTGACCAACAGCCCGGTCAACCACGTCGGAATGTCGGTCGTGATCGACGACCTTCCGCCGCTGATGTGGCATGCGGAACTCGGTCACTCGCTGCAGGACATGTGGACCGGACGCTTCCAGCGTGGTGTCCAACTGCACGATCTGCGATCGGCGGTTCAGGTCTGGGGCGCCAAGTACGGGCAGCGTGGATGGTTGCGCCAGCTCGACCACGAAGTCACCCGGGAGCAGGAAGACGCTCTGCTCAAGACGATCGCACGGCTGGACGGTACGCCGTTCCCGTCGACGGCGAAGCTTGCCTCACGCTGGTTCGGAGGCCGAATCCCGAAGCTGCGCAAGAAGTCCGACGTGTCCGCAGTGGCCGTCGAGAGCGCCTATTGCGCCGAAGTGGTTGCCAAGACCTATGAGGCGATGGGTCTGCTTGTCGGTAACCGTCGTATCAACTGGTTCGATCCGGGCAAGTTCTGGAGTGGAGATCAGTTGCCCCTCGCGCCGGGAGTTGCGCTCGGTGACGAGATCTCGGTGTCACTCAGCGCACGTGACCTCGAGGCCGGACGCAATCCCGCCGGGTACTCACAAGGTTCGTGACGGCTCGGCGACGACGCGGCCGCCGACTTCGAGCCACCCTTCCGGAGAGAAGGTGGTGTGAAGCACCGATCCGCGTCCCTGGGTGATGAGCAGTGATTTCCTCAACCGGTCCGTGATGCGCAGCGCTGCAGATCCGGTCGCCTCGTCCTCGGCGATTCCCATCACCGGTGCGAACATGCGTGCGCGGATGGCAGCTTCGAGCTTGTCCTGCCATGCCCACAGATACGAATGATCCGCCTCGTAGTCGGACGGATCTGCGTCGATGACGTCGTCGACCGTGTCCATCGGATAGATCGCGAATTCCGGTGCCCATTCGGCACGCGCGCGTACCCACGTCAAAGCGCCGGATTGGCGGACGTCGACACTTCCGGCAGGAACGTCGAGGGCGCTCACGCGACGGCCCTGTTCGCCCAGCCACCACGTGGCACCGACGGTCGGGTGTCCGGCGAAGGGGAGTTCTGCTGCCGGAGTGAAGATCTGGACCCGCGCACGTGAGGCGCCGTCATCCGGAACGTCGATGAAGATGGTCTCGCTGTAGTCGAGTTCCTTCGCGACGGCTTGTCGATCCGATTCTGCAACCGTGGACGCGTCGACGATTCCCAACGGATTCCCGTGCTTGCCGTTCTCGTCCGTGAAGACCCGGACCACACTCACCTCGATACCCATCGGTCCACCCTAGCGCGCGAAAAGCCCTCCCCACCTTCACGGTGGGGAGGGCTCGTCGAACTGCACTCAGGTCCGAGTGATCAGACCTGTGCGGCAGAGAGGATCTCGTTGGCTTCGACAGCCTGTGCGACGCCCGCGACGATGGAACCGGCGCGGATCGCTTCGAAGATGACCTCGCGGTCGACACCTTCCTGGCGGAGGGTGTTCTCGTGAGCTTCGAGGCAGTGGTTGCAGCCGTTGATCGCGGACACTGCAAGCGACCACAATTCGAAGTCGGCCTTGTCGACGCCCGGGTTGCCGATGATGTTCATCCGCAGGCCGGCACGAAGGTCGTCGTACTTACCGTCGAGGTAGCCCTTGGTGCGGTAGAAGACGTTGTTCATGCCCATGATCGACGCTGCGCCGAGAGCGGCGTTGTACGCCTCTGCCGACAGGTTGTCGGCAGCCTCGGAAGCAATCTCCTTGAGCGTGGACGCAGACTTGGTGGCTGCGGCCGTTGCGAGGAGCGTTCCCCACAACTGCTGCTCGTTCAGGACCGTCGTGCGCGCAATGGAACTCAGGTTGAGCTTGAGGTCCTTCGCGTACTCGGGAAGCGAGTTCTTGAGGTTCTCGACGCTCATACTCAGACGCTCGCAGTCAGGAGTTCGCCGGCGTTGATGGTCGGGTCGCCCTTCTTCCAGTTGCATGCGCACAGCTCGTCGCTCTGGAGAGCGTCGAGGACGCGGAGAACCTCGTCGACGTTACGGCCGACGGAACCGGCTGTGACGGAGACGAACTGGATCTCGTTGTTGGGGTCGACGATGAACGTCGCGCGGTCTGCAACGCCGTCGGCGTTGAGGACGCCGGTGGCCTCGGCAAGCTCGCGCTTGAGGTCCGAGAGCATCGGGAAGGGGAGGGTCTTGAGCTCTTCGTGCTGTGCACGCCACTGGAAGTGCACGAACTCGTTGTCGACGGAAGCGCCGAGAACCTGAGCGTCACGGTCTGCGAACTCTTCGTTGAGCTTGCCGAATGCAGCAATCTCGGTGGGGCACACGAAGGTGAAGTCCTTGGGCCAGAAGAAGACGATGCGCCACTTGCCTGCGTAGTCGTCACTGGTGACGGTGGTGAAGTAGTCATCGGGCTGCTGGGCATCGACCTTGGACAGGTCGCCGCCGATGACAGCCGTGAGGTTGTAAGCGGGGAACTGGTCGCCGATTGTGAGCAGAGCCATGTGTCTCATTCTCCTACGTGTCTCGTGAACAGGAATTTCTTGCGCACACGATCCGGCTGTTCGGACTGTGACGGCCGAACGTGCTGGATCGAGAGGGTTTGTCACCGTCAGCGGGTCGGACGGTTTCGACTGGAGTGTCGAGGTTGTGACCGGCGCTTTTTGGTATGAGTCCATTCTGCATCAAACCGTTCAAAAGGTAAAGGTGATGGGTGGCACTACACTGATAGGCATGTCTGATCAGACTTATCAACCTTCCTTGTCACAGCTGCGTGCCTTTGTGTCGGTGGCCGAGTACCGGCACTTCGGTACTGCCGCAGCACGTTCCGGTGTGAGCCAACCCACACTGTCGCAGGCGCTGGCGGCTCTCGAGGCGGGACTAGGGGTCAAACTGATCGAACGTAGTACGCGGCGCGTGCTCGTGACCGCGGACGGACAGCGCTTGCTCGGTCAGGCGAAGCAAATCCTCGAGGCTGCCGACGGTTTCGTCGCGAGCGCGGCCGGCTCCGGCGACTCTCTGACCGGACCGCTACGCATCGGGTTGATCCCGACCGTTGCGCCGTACATTCTTCCGGGGTTGTTGCCGGAGCTGCGCGAGAAGCTACCGTCGTTGGCGCCGCAAATAGTCGAGGATCAAACGGCGCGCTTGCTTGATGCCCTCCGATCGGGAGCGCTCGACGTCGCGGTGTTGGCGCTTCCGGCCGGAACACCTGGCCTGGTGGAAGTTCCTGTGTACGAAGAGGACTTTGTGATGGTCGTGCCGAACGATCATTCCTTGGCCGGACGTATCGATCTCACGGCGGACGTGCTCGACGCGCTGCCGTTGCTCTTGCTCGACGACGGCCACTGCCTGCGCGACCAGACGTTGGATCTGTGCCGTTCGGTAGACGCCCATCCGCTTGCCGGCGACACGCGGGCTACCTCTCTCGCGACAGTCGTGCAGTGTGTGGCCGGGGGACTCGGGGTGACTTTGGTCCCGGAATCGGCTGTTGCAGTGGAGGTTCGACGCGGGGACTTGTCGACGGCGCATTTCGCGTCCCCGGCTCCAGGTCGCACGATCGGCGTCGTGTTCCGCTCGTCGAGTGGCCGAGCAGAAGGATTCCGTCAGCTGGCCGAGCTGGTCCGTTCGGTCAGCCCGACGGTTCCTCGATGACGTAACTCGTTCGACGTCGACGTGAAAGCTAGTCGAGAGAGCCTTCTTTCACGGCAATGACGGCTCCGGGATTGAGAATTCCCAGCGGGTCGAGCGCATCCTTGACCTTGCGATTGAGGGCCATGACGTCTTCACCCAACTGTGACGGCAGCCAGTCGCGCTTGAGTCGACCGACCCCGTGTTCGCCGGTGATCGTGCCGCCGAGCGCGATGGCGAGATCCATCACCCGTCCGAATGCGATCTGTGCGCGTTCGGACATGTCCGGGTCTGCGGGGTCGAAGACGATGAGAGGGTGTGTGTTTCCGTCTCCGGCGTGCGCCACCGTGCAGATCAGGACGTCGAGGTCGTCGGCGATGGCTTCGACCCCGGTTACCAGCTGGGGGAGTGCGCGCATGGGAACGCCCACGTCTTCGAGAAGCAGACTTCCCATCGCGAGCACTGCCGGGAACACTGCCCGCCGTGCCGCCGCAAAAGCGTCACCTTCGGCCTGGTCATCGGTGGCGAATACTTCGGTGGCTCCGTTGTTTTCGCACGCCTGAACAATCGTCTCGATTTCCAGCACGCCGGCCGCGCCGGGTGCGTCGGACTGCGCGAGCAGCAGTGCGTGAGCCTTGCGGTTCAGACCCATGCGTACCGAATCCTCGACGGCATTGATGCTGGCATGATCCATGAACTCGAGCATCGCCGGACGCATGTTGCTGGTGATCGCCAAGACCGCGTCCGCAGCTTCTTGTACCGAGTCGAACGACGCGACGACGGTTGATGCGGGCGGCTGCGCGGGAATCAAACGCAACGTGATTTCCGTGATGATGCCGAGAGTGCCCTCGCTGCCCACGAACAGTTTGGTGAGGGAGAGTCCGGCGACGTCCTTGAGAAGGGGACCTCCGAGGCTGACCGCTGTCCCGTCTGCCAGCACGACCCGGAGTCCGAGAACGTAGTCGGTGGTAACTCCGTACTTGACGCAGCAGAGTCCGCCGGCGTTGGTGGCTGCATTGCCGCCGATGGAACAGATCTCGAAGGACGACGGGTCAGGTGGGTACCAGAGTCCGTGCTCTGCGGCTGCTTTCTTGACCTCGGCATTCATCAAACCGGGCTGCGTAACCGCCACACGGGCGACCGGGTCGATCGTGATCTGTCGCATTCGCTCGGTGCTGACCACTATGCAACCGTCGACGGCGCTGGATCCACCGGAAAGGCCCGAGCCGGCACCTCTGGGAACCACCGGTACGCGGTTGGCGGTTGCCCAGCGCATCACTGTTTGGATGTCTTCGGTGCACGTTGCGCGAACCACGGCAGCGGGATGGCCGGCGGTCGGGTCGGCGGCCCAGTCCTGGCGGTAGCCCGCGGTCACATCCGGATCCAGCAGGACGGCTCCCTCGGGGAGTGCCGCTACAAGTTCGTCCAAGGCGTACGAATTTTCGACCGTCATCACTCCATCATGCGTCCGGCAGCGCCGCTGAGGTCCTGACTTGGTCAGATTTGGGCGCGGCACCGTTGCCCTGGCCCCTACCGGGCCGCATCTTCTGGCCAGCCGGGGTAGTTGGGGAGGACGAGGGGTGGGGCGAAGTCGGTGCTCATCCGGAGTCGATTCCCGTCGTGACGCGATTTGAACCAGTCAGAGCAAGTCTCCTGTTGCACACGGTCGCTGGTGGAGCTGGTGAATTTGTCGACGATCCAGCCGCCGAAGACGTCCCCTTCCGGTGCATTGCGGGGCCCTTCGAATCGAGGGTAGGGGGTAGCCGTAGAAGCGGTGTTGTGCATCCAGATCTCGTAACTACTGCTCGGGAGTCGCGACGAATCCGGTTTGCGGCCGTCGTAATCGGTATCGTAGGCGTCGGAGCAGGCGTAAGCGACCACGGTCGAATCGCCAGGGTATCCGGCGGGAATTGTTTGAATACTCAAGATCCGGTTGATGCTGGTACCTCGGTAGACGCGTGGTGGTGTGTCTGCGGGTTCTCCGTAGCGGCGATCGCTCGAGACCGTTCCACGAGTGTTCGCAGTGATTCTCGAGAACCCGTGGTAGGCGTCGCTGCGATCGCCACCACTGTCAACGATGTAGTCGGATTCTATGAATGCTCGGATTATGGTGGCCTCTTCGCTGAAGAGGTCGATGCCGGGGTCTGCGAGCCATTGGTTGTGATAGTCGGTCATGTAGCTCGGTAGTACATAGACGTTTGACGCGGCGGGCGTGGTTGTGGCGCTGACGTTTTCGGTTGAGTTGGGCGCCGCGCAACCCGCGATACATGATCCCATGCTGAATGCCAGTGCAAGAGCGGTTGCGGCGCGGTGGTTTCGCCTTGTAAACGCAGGAAATCTATCCGACATCGTCGAGTCCGTCTCTCATGTTGGTCATGAACGTATCGCGATTGAATCCCCGAAACGTCAAATAGTCCTGCAGCGTGCTGTCGAATTTGCCGTTTAGACCCAGGGTCTCCAGATCGACTGGTCTGAGGGATTCGCTCGGATCGCCATTGACTCTCCGACGGATCTGTTGTCCAGGCCTGCGATGTCGAGGTAGGCACCTTTGTTGTCGGCGAGATTGTGGGCGAGCGCAAGGGCAGAGGCGCCGGCCCGTTCGGCAACAGCTGGGTTGGAGTTGGTGGCGTCGGGTCCGATCCAATCGGTGAGGCCGCTGACGGCTCGTCCGTCATCGTTCCATTCGCGGGTGAACAGATTCACCACGTCGTCCTGATGAGCAGGGGTGGTGAGGAAGTCGGCGTTCGAAGGTATGTCCCGAGTGGCAACGTCGAGGGCTTTGGTGAGGCTGGAGTCGAGCTCATCGTTGCTGACGGGCTGGCCGTCGTCGTCGAAGACCAATCGCATCGGGGCGCTCGATGAAGTTTGCGATTGGAGAGGGGCGAGATCTGCGCTGCGATCGAGCAGTGCAGAACTCAAAGCGCTGCCGGATTGTGTCGCCGGGTCTGCATTTCGAAGTATGTCCGTGAGTGCATTCGAATCGTCGAAATGGTTGACGTTCACGGTGGTGGAGTACCCGCCGGGTTGGAGTTGCGAGCTGTACGCGGGGTCGCTGAAGATTCTGCGGACGTCTGGCGGAAGGTTGTCGAGGCTGCCCGCGTTGCCGTTGCCGTCGGTGACGTTGGGATTGGAGACGGTGAACATGCCCGAGGCGAGGGCGCTGGGGATTCGCGCGTCGGCGGGGACATTCGCATCGGGGAAGTTGACCGTGCGGAATCCTTCGGCTCCTGCACCGATATTCTTCAGCTCGTCGAGGTTGGTATCGGCGTAGAACTCACGTAGGTAGGCGAGTTGTTCCGGGTCGACGGCCACGGGCCCGCCGGCAGCAAGTTGCGCTTGTTGTTCCGGAGTGAAAGTCGTCGCGGCGATCAGCCGTTGCTTGGCCGCCTCGCTCTCGGGTGTTGCGCCCGGGGACTGCGCGAGAATGTCGGAGTCGTGGGCTCCCTGACCATCGAACCGAACGTGATGTGAAGGGGTGGTCGACGCTGCATCGGGGATCCCGAAATCGGCCTTGCGGTCGATGAGCGGGGTGCCTGCGGCGGTGATCTCCGTGAGGATTCTGGCGGCGCTCGCGTCAGTCTCGTCGACGTCCGTGAGTGCCGTGCCGATGCGCCACGAGTGATATTCGAGGCGGGCTTCTACCCCGCGCGGATCTGTGCTCGCCAGAGTTGCGGGCGTCGCGGTGACGGAACCGTCGTCAGAGACGGTGAAACCGTCGGCGCTCGCGTCGTCGACGCGGCTGACCAGTGTTTCGCGGGTGTACCGGAGGTTTGCCGATTGCGCTGCGACACAGCGCCCGGCGTCTCCGACTA
Source organism: Rhodococcus sp. 5A-K4 (assembly GCF_046097995.1). NCBI lineage: Bacteria > Bacillati > Actinomycetota > Actinomycetes > Mycobacteriales > Nocardiaceae > Rhodococcus > Rhodococcus sp. 5A-K4. The sequence goes on along the minus strand of NZ_JBJURM010000008.1, from coordinate 116,812 downwards.
TCGCGACGGCGTCTCGCCCGAAGGCATGCTGCTGGGTTGCCGAATCCCATGCTGCGGTCGCCGCGCTGCCGCTCCAATCGCTGGTTGCGGTGTCCATGATGCGGTGCGCGATGTCGACGTTGCTGTCGAATACGTCATGTCCGCGGCCCAGGGAGCCGGCATAGTTGTCGAGGGCGTCCAGATTCCAGGATCGGATCTGCGAGATCGACAGTGTCATCGCACGTCTCCCGTATCCTCGATCCGTGCGCCGTTGGCGATGTCGACCCGGGCGAACACTCGTGCGGAGTTTTCCAGTTTCGTGCGGGTAGCAGTGATCCCCGCACCGATCGCGCGGCCGAGTTCGTCGACGGTGACGACGTTGTCGGCTATGGCTGCAGCGAACGCCGACCCGGCGGCTCCGGCCGATGCGGCGGTAGCGGCCTCCGAAGCCGAGAATCCACCGAGTTCCTCGGCAGATGCCGTCAGCCCCTCCGCAGCACTTGCCAATTCGGCTGGATCAGCTGAAAAAGTATCCACACCCATGAACGAATCCCCCCGAATTCATCTGCGAGATCACAGTGAATCGAGGATAGAGCATGCCAGATGACCCGACCTCGAGGGCTGCGTCATCGTCCTCGCGGTCGAGGGGGTTGTGTGAAAGCCCTAGCGGCCCTTCTGCTTTCCGGAGAACCGGCCACCCGAACTCTTGGTCCCACCGGACTTGCCGCTGCCTGATTTGCCGCCCGCCTTGGCCTTACCGGAACCGGCGTTGCGTCCGGATATGTTCTTTGCGGTGCCGGCGCCCTTAGCTTTCTGCCCGTTCTTGGCAGCTTCTGCGCGACGCTCGCGGGCCGCGATCTTGGCCTTGACGGAGCCCTTGATCTTCTCCGCCGGCTCACCGTTTCGGCCGCGGGAACTCTGCGCCGTTCGGCCCCGCACGATGCCGATAAGTTCCTCGACCAGATCTGTGGTCTTGGACTCCATCCATGCCAAAGCCACAGGAGCCTCGGGCGCACCGTCCACCGGACGGAAGGTCAGGTCCTTGCGATGGTGGAACCGCGCCAGCGAATGGGGAACCACGACAACTCCGACGCCGGCGGCCACCAACTCGATGGCGTCGGCGATGGTCGCGGGTCGCTCGGCGGCGGTCTTTCCGGGACGGGTCGGCCAGTCGAGTCTGTCGTCGAGAGGATCGAGCACTATCTCGTCGGCCAGATCGTCGACGGAAATCTGATCGACAGTAGTGAACACGTGATCTTTCGGTACCACCACCACCGGGGTTTCCGCATACAGCGAGATGGCGCTGATGCCGGCCCGGTCGATCGGCAGGCGAACCAACCCTGCATCTGCTTCACCTGCGCGAAGTGCAGCTTCGAGTTCGAGAACCGGGAACTGAACAAGTTCCAGACGCACCTCGGGGAGCCGCTCGTGCCACACCCGGACCCACTTGGTGGGCGTCACCCCCGGGGCGTACGCGAGTCGAAAAATTGCCTGACTATCCGCGTCTGTCACCAGGCAAGGCTACCGCCTTGGTAAAAGCACCCGTATCGGCTGGTTACTCTTGTTGCATGACGTCGAACAAAACTCCCCAGACGATGAAGCCGACGACGGCTGCCAAGAAGCTGGGTGTGTACCTGGAAGCAACACCTGCGCAGTTCCAGGAAGGCGACGTGACTCGTGACGAGCTGACCGCTCTGCAGACCGATCCGCCGGAGTGGCTGCTGGAGCTGCGACGCACCGGACCGCACCCTCGCCCGGTCATCGCCGCCAAGCTGGGCGTATCGATCGCCGGCCTGGCCCGCGGCGGCGTCGAAGAAGCACTCACCACGGATCAGATCGCCGCACTCCTCGAAGAGAAGCCTGATTGGCTCGAAAAGGAACGCGCTGTTCAGGCCGACGTGCGGGCCGAAAACGTTCGCATCAAGGAAAAGCGCGCTGCGCGTCGTAACCAGCCGCGGAAGGCTCGAAGGGGCTGACGCCCCCTGTGCGCCTTTCCGGTAGCGATGACTACCAGAAAGGCGCACAGGCGCTAGCCTTCTACGACGCTCAGCTCGTCGAACACGATTTCACCCGCGGCATCCGATTCCGGGATGTCGACGACGGCAAGCAGCGCCCATCCGTGATCGCCCTCCGGATCCTCGAGCACCTGCCGCACCCGCCAGAACTCTCCGTCCTCAGTGACCTGGAAGAGCGCCGGACCGCGCGCCGACGGCCCGGTTCCGATGGTTGCGTACTCCTCGAAGTACGGCAGTAGTTGCTCTTCCCACTCGGCGGCCTCGATACCGTCCTCGAGGTTTTCCAGCTCGTTCCACTGTCGACGCGACGCGAGATCGATGCGTCGGAACATCGCATTGCGCACCATGACGCGGAATGCGCGCGGGTTCGCCGAGATGGGACGGGGAATGTCGGCGCCGAACGCAACCTCTTCCGTGTCTGCCTCGGCTCCGGGGTCGGTGAGTGACTCCCACTCGTCGAGCAGGCTCGAGTCGACCTGACGGATCAGCTCGCCCAACCACTCGATGATGTCTTCGAGTTCCTCGGTGCGCGCTTCGGTCGGGACGGTTTGCCTCAGCGCGCGGTAGGCGTCGGCGAGGTAGCGCAGGACGAGGCCCTCGGACCGGGTAAGTCCGTAATGGCTGATCAATTCGGCAAACGTCATGGCGCGTTCGATCATGTCGCGCACCACGGACTTGGGGGAGAGGGCGAACTCGGTGATCCACGGGTGGCCACCCCGGTACATTTCGAAAGCCGGGAACAGCAAGTCCGACAAAGGTTTCGGCCAGGTGACCTCTTCGAGAAGCTCCATGCGCTCCTCGTACTCGATGCCGTCCGCCTTCATCTGCGCCACCGCTTCGCCGCGTGCGAAGTGCTGCTGCGCCATCAGAACCTGACGCGGATCGTCGAGCGTCGACTCGATGATCGAGACGACATCGAGTGCGTAACTGTCGGATTCGACGTCGAGAAGTTCGAATGCCGCCAAGGCGAACGGTGACAGTGGCTGGTTCAAGGCGAAGTCGCGTTGCAGGTCCATCGTCAACCGAGCCATGCGGCCGTACTCGTCGGGTTCGTCGAGGCGTTCCACGATGCCGGCGCTGAGCAATCCGCGATACAGCGAGATCGCTTTGAGGATGTGCTTGCGTTGCGCCGGACGCGATTCGTGGTTGTCCTCCAAGAGATGCCGCATTGCGTCGAAGCAGTTGCCCGGGCGGGCAATGACATTGAGCAGCATCGAGTTGCTGACCGAGAATCGCGACACCAACGGTTCGGGCGATGCCGCGACCAAGCGGTCGAACGTCGCTTCGCTCCAGGACACAAACCCCTCGGGAGCCTTCTTGCGTTGAATCTTCTTGATCTTCTTCGGATCGTCGCCGGCCTTGGCGACAGCCCGCAGATTCTCCACTTCGTGTTCCGGTGCCTGGACGACAACGGTGCCCATCGTGTCGTAGCCTGCACGACCCGCGCGGCCGGCGATCTGATGGAACTCGCGGGCCTTCAGATGCCGTGTGCGGACGCCGTCGTACTTGGCGAGACCGGTCAGCAGCACTGTGCGGATCGGGACGTTGATTCCGACGCCCAGAGTGTCGGTACCGCAGATCACCTTGAGGAGCCCGTCCTGCGCGAGAACTTCGATGAGCCGTCGGTACTTGGGCAACATGCCCGCATGGTGAACGCCGATGCCGTGCCGGACCAGGCGCGAGAGTGTCTTTCCGAACCCCGTGGTGAAGCGGAAACCGCCCAGCGCTTCGGCGATCGCTTCCTTCTCGGCCTTGGAACAGAAGTTGACGCTCGTCAGTGCCTGGGCGCGCTCGAGCGCGGCCGCCTGCGTGAAATGCACGATGTAGACGGGGGACTGGTTGGTGGTCACCAGATCTTCGATGGTTTCGCCGACCGGCGTGGTCGCGTACGAGAACATCAAAGGCACAGGGCGTTCCGTGCCGGAGACGACGGTGGTCGGCTTCCCGGTGCGACGCGTCAGATCCTCGGAGAAGAAGTCGACCTCACCGAGAGTTGCCGACATCAAGAGGAACTGCGCGTGCGGCAACTCGATGAGTGGAACCTGCCACGCCCAACCTCGATCGGGTTCGGAGTAGAAATGGAACTCGTCCATCACGACCTGGCCGATATCGGAGTTCGGGCCCTCTCGCAGTGCGAGATTCGCGACGATCTCTGCCGTCGCACAAATGATCGGCGCCGACGAGTTCACGGCGGCGTCGCCGGTCATCATGCCGACGTTCTCGGCACCGAAGACCTCACACAGCGCAAAGAACTTCTCACTCACCAAGGCCTTGATCGGCGCTGTGTAATAGGTGCGCTTGCCGAGCGACATCGCATAGAAATGCGCGCCGATCGCTACCATCGATTTACCGGACCCGGTCGGCGTCGCAAGGATCACGTTTGCACCCGAGACCAACTCCATGACGGCCTCTTCCTGGGCAGGATAGAGCGTCAAACCTCGTTCGAGGGTCCACGAAGAGAAGGCGTCGAAAACGGAATCAGGATCCGCGTTGTCGGGGAGAAGTTCCGTCAGCAGCACTCGTACAGGCTAGCCGCAACCGCGGATCAGGTTGCGCTTCGCTCGTCCGAGCCCATGGCGTCGAGCACTGCCATGCGGGTGGACGACGTTCCGGTGATGGTGTTCTCGCCGACGCCGGAGATCAGCATGTGACGCCAGCGGGCCTCGTCGAAGACGAGTGGTGCGGTGCTGGAAAGAAAATCTTCGACGATCTGCAGGAAACGCATCGGATCGTCGCGGAACGGGAAGTGGCCCGAGCCGCGGAAGATTTCGAGACGTGAGTTCGGCATCGCCGCATGCGCGAGGTGAGCGTGGGAGACGGGAATGACGGAGTCGTCGTCGCCCCAGATCAGTTGAACCGGCAGATTCTCGGTCAGATAACAGCGGTCGAGCATCGTGACGACCTGCCCGCGCCAGTCCACGACGGCCCGCAGCGTACGAAGGTAAGCCTCGTAGGCAGTGGGGTCGGGGAGATCAGCGAGCACTCGAATCAGGTCTGGCGTGTCGTGCAGCATGGTGCCGGGGCGCAGATTCGAACCGTGGACGACACCGGCAAGGTTTCCGGCCATCCGGACGAGCGGCATCGCTCCAGGTATCCGGAGCAGTTTGACGACCTCGTTGACCACCGGAACGGACATGAGGCGCAGCAGTGGGTGGACGTCCTTGGTGACGCCACCGGCCGAGACCAGCACGAGGCGATCCACCATGTGTGGGAATTGGTAGGAGAACTGCATCGCGACGCCGCCGCCGAGCGAATGCCCGATGACGGTGACGTGCTCGATGCCGAGCGTCGACAGAAGATCACGCATGCCGTTGGCATACGCGGCTACCGAATAATCGGCGCGCGGCTTGTCGGAGCGGCCGTGACCCAACAGGTCAGGTGCGATGACGGTGTACTTCTTGGCGAGGTGGGGAATGATCTCGGTCCACGTCGACGAGTTGTCGCCGATTCCGTGCAGGAGCAGTACTGCCGGACCCTCGCCGGCTATCCGAAATGCGCGTCGGTAGCCGTGAATCGTCCGGAACATCATCCGCGGTTCCTCGTCGGGGACCGGTCGGAGCTGACGGTTCCGTGGTCTGCTCATGTCGCCTCCTGGCTCGGCGTGTGACCACGTTGACTGTCTGCTCCAGTTGTTGAGCCGTCAACGAAAATCACACAGAGTTTGAGGCTATCCGACGGATGTGTCCTGAACAACAGCCCAGGTAACGGAGGGGTTGCGGAATGCGCACAATGTCGAATTATGCGCCCCGCCCGTCACATTTTCGTCAGTTGTCGCCTCGATCGAGGTCACCAGCTGAGCCGAAGTCGTCATTTCCTGCCTGTTCGGCCAGAAACTTTTCGAACTCTGCGCCGATCTCGTCACCGCTGGGAAGGTCGGCCTCGCCGGCCAGAAGGGACGACTGTTGTTCCTGAGCGGCGACAAAAGTGTCGTATTGACGCTCCAAAGCGTGGACTACAGTCTGAACTTCTTCGTTCCCGGCTATGTGCTCGTTAACCTGTTCCCGAACGCGCGCCGCGGCCTCACCCAGTGCAACCAAGGGCAATTCCAGATCCGAAACCTCGGAAACGTTTTCGAGCAAAGTCTCTGCGGCGCCCGGGTAGTCCGTTTGCGCGAGGTAGTGGGGGACATGCACCGAAAAGCCCATCGCCTCGTGCCCGTGCTGAGACATACGAAGCTCGAGGAGTGACGATGCGCTGCCGGGAACCTGCAGTTCACCTGACCAACGCTGATGGTCCTGGATCAGGTCCTTGTTGGTCGAATGTGCTGTCACACCCAGCGGTCGGGTGTGCGGGATTGCCATCGGAATCGCGTTGAGTCCGATGGTTCGACGCACTCCCAGCTGTTCGGACAACAGACGAACGGCTGTGGTGAACCGCTCCCACTTGAGGTCCGGTTCCATCCCTGCGAGCAGCAGGAACGGCGTGCCGGCCGTATCGCGCAGTGCGTACAGATTGAGCGCCGGAGCGTCGTAATCGGAGAAATGATCGGCCTTGAACGTCATCGTTGGTCGACGTGAGCGGTAGTCGATCAGCTCGTCGACAGCAAACGACGCGACAAGCTCGGTTTCCAGGCTTTCGCGCAGATGCGTCGTCGCCAACTTCACGGCGTGACCGGCGTCGGAGTAACCCTCGAGTCCGTGAATCAGGATCGGTCCCTGGCCGTCGGCAGCCGCCAACTGGGGCGCCGGAAATTCCAGCTCGTACATCCTCGACTGTTCGTCCATCGCAGTCCCCTTCGCTCTTCGGTCTTGATCTCAAGTGTCCACTATCGGCGCACGCTCGACAGCATCGGAGTCAGGTGCCCGACAGCACTGGATCAGACGTTCATCGGTAAGAACACCGAGTCGGTGACCGATCATTCCCGATCCGACGAGACGGACGTTCGCCGAGAGCGAAGCCGAGCGGTATCTTTCGACACTTGGCCTGGGCGTTCGCTAGATGTCGGGTGCGCGGCTTCGGACATGGCAGAGTGGAAGACAAGGTCGGCACGGCCGATTTGTCCGAAATGCATTGGTCGATTGTCGGGATCGGTCGAGGTCGAGTGCGGAGGCTTACATGCGGGTGTGTCCACGATCGTCCAGGCGAGTGGCCGCATGCTCCCTTGCTGCGGTGGCCGCCGTTGCACTACTCGCGGGCTGCTCCGGGTCGGTCCAAGGTGCACCCGTTCCGGACTCCGCGCCGGCGACTGCCGGTGCGACCGACAGCGGCTCAGCGGCGCCGAGTACGACGGCTGCACCCAAATCCTCGACGCCGAAATCCACCTCTCCGAAAACGGCGGCACCGTTGTCCGAACTGCTGCTGACTCCCGAGGAATTTCCCGAGCCCTTCGGCGCTGTTGTGTTGCCCCCGCAGGCCGTTCCGATGGCAGCGCCGGATCTAGTCGGCGTCCCACGCGGTGCCACCGTCGATCCATCCGAATGTGAGCCACCGGAACAGGATTACGGTCCGAACGGGACCGTGATGGCGGTCGGGACCGACAATGCGACGAGGGCAACGATTTCGGTCGAACTCACGAAGGTCGACGCACCACTGGACGAGTTGGAAGCGCAAACGCGCCAGTGCCCGTCCATGACGGTCACTGCGAACGGCGTCACCACTACAGTGACGACGGAAATTCTTCCGCCGTCGCCGATCGATGCCGACAAGACGATGTCACTTCGCCGCACCGTCGTGTCCCCCAAAGCCGCAGCCGGCGATCAGACGATGCTGACATTGATCGCGCAGGTCGGCGACGTACGGGTAGCAACAACACTGATGACGTTCGGTTCTGCGACGCCCTCGACGGCACCTCTGGATCAAGCGTTCACCGCAGCCGTACAGAAGGTCAAAGCAGGCAAGTGATTTCGCAGCACACGGGTCCGACACAGAGCGGACCTTTCGGTGCGGCGCGATCATTCGTCCCCAACTGACTCGATAATCCACAGACGAATTCGGCGTCGCTGTTTTCCCTGGTCGAGCGGATGGCGGCATCGGGGCGATCGACGAGGGTCTGTGCATGACCACATCACCTCTTCCAGGAGAATTCGAATTCTCCGACGACGACCTGGCCCTTTTCGGACGCGTTGAACGTGTTTCCGATCCAGGCGAATTGATCGCGGCAATACCCGCCCTCCTGGGATTCCATCCGTCCAACTCCGTCGTTGCGCTGTCTTTGATGGGCGCTTCCGCCTCGACGCTCGGCCCGGTAATGCGACACGACTACTTTCCCAGCGTCAAGGGAAAGCCTGCGAGGCAGATGAGCGCGGCGCTGCGCCAGTTCGCCGCCGTGTGTGACGGGGAAGGGGCGCGTGCGGTCGTTCTCGTGGTGATCACCGATTGCTCGACAGCTGAAACTCTCATCGACGAAACGATCGAGCTGGCCGAGGTATTTGAAGACATGCTCGGCGGAACCTGCGTCGATCTGGCTGACGTATTGTGCACGGCCGCAATAGAATCTGGCCAGCCGTGGACGAGCGTCACGCGTTCGATTCACCGCGGCACCCTGCCAGACCCGGCATCTTCGTCGGTCGCGGCGGCGCAGGTGTTGGGCGGGAGGGTCATTCGCCGTTCGCGCGAGGAACTGGTCCGGTGGGTACACGGTGCCGCTCGCAATCACGACGCGATTGCCCGACTGATCGCGAGCCGCCGAGAATCGAGTGAGTGCAGCGGAGGATCAGGCCGTGATGCAGCAGTTCAGCGCCGGGTCGATCTGGTGTTGGAACATGTCCGCCGTGTGGAGGCGGGCACTTACTACCCTGACCCGCAGGAATGTGCCGATCTGGTGGTCGCTTTGACGGACGTTCACGTGCGCGACGTGGTGTTGGGTCTGGCGATCACGTCGGTTGCCGCACATGCCGAACAATTGTGGCTCGTACTTACCCATGAAGTACCGTCTCCCGAACGAGCTTGGCCGGCAACACTTCTCGGGTTCTTTGCATACGTGCGCGGCGACGGGCCCCTGGCAGGTGTTGCGCTGTCGGCCGCACTGTCGGCCGATTCGGAACATACCTTGGCCGGATTGCTGGATTTATCGCTCCAATCCGGTGTGCACCCCGATGGGATCCGTGACCTTGCGGCCGTCGGATTGTCCATCGGCGAATCGCTCGGAATTGCCGGCTTGCCGCCGGCGCTGCCGAGTGGAAGCTAGCGAGCAGCGTGTGAGCGGTCGCCCAGATCCTGGAGGAACTGCCAAGCATCGGCGACTATGACGTCGAGATCGGTACGCGTGGGCGTCCAACCCAACTCGGCAATCGCCTTGTCGCTCGATGCGATCAGTACGGCCGGATCACCCAGCCGTCGTGACGCGTCTTCGACGTTGATCGGCAGGCCGGTGACCCGCGCACAGGCAGCGATCACCTCGCGCACGCTGAAGCCGGCACCACTTCCGAGGTTGTAGATGCGGTGCTCGCCGGGAACCGAGGATTCGAGCGCCAGCAGATGCGCTTCGGCGAGGTCAAGCACGTGTATGTAGTCGCGTACCGCGGTGCCGTCCGGCGTGGGCCAGTCGGTTCCGAATACCGAGATCTTGTCTCGCTGCTCGAGTGCGACCTGAAGGACGAGCGGAATCAGGTGGGTTTCGATCACCCGGTTCTCGCCGGCGGACTTGTACGCACCCGCGACGTTGAAGTAGCGCAAGCTGGTAGCGCCGAGGCCGTGGGCGATCGAGTACGAGGTGATCGCATGATCGATCGCGAGCTTGGTCGCGCCGTACGGATTGGTGGGGCGGGTCGGAGCGGTTTCCACGATGGGGGACTGCTCCGGCTCGCCGTACGTTGCGGCGGTGGAAGAGAACACGAGCCGGGGAGTGCCGGAGACACGAATCGCCTCGAGCAGCTCGATGGTCGTGACGACGTTTCCGCGCCAGTACTTTTCGGGGTGCAGCACGGATTCGCCGACCAGCGACTGCGCAGCGAAGTGAAGTACGCCGTCGAAAACCGGAGAACCCGCATTGCCGAGGATGTCGGCGGCCAGCGCCCCCACATCCCCTTCGATGAACTCGGCACCGGCAGGCACCGCGTCGGCATTTCCGGTGGAGAGGTCGTCGATGACGACAACTTCGTGTCCACGCTCGAGCAACACAGTGCTGCACACACTGCCGACGTAACCGGCGCCGCCGGTGACCAGGAGTTTCATCTAGTTCCTCAGACCTGCTTGACCTGAACGGCGTGAGCCATTTCCTCGGACAGGTCGAACCCGCTGTGACCCGGCACGATGATGGTCACCGAGCCCGGACGGGTTTCGACCGTCACCCTGGCGTCGGGAACGACGCCGGCGTCACGCAGCTGCGCGATCACCTCGGGATCGGACTGCACGTGCTCGGCGAGTCGCCGAACGACCACAGCTGTCTGTGCGCCGTGCGGAATATCGGTCAGGCGCACCAACGTTTCGGTGGTGGCAACCGGGCCGTCGAGTCCCAACTGGTCCAAGCCCGGAATCGGGTTGCCGTATGGCGACGTCGTGGGGTTGTTCAGAACGACGACGAGCCGACGCTCGACCTCCTCGCTCATCACGTGCTCCCAACGGCATGCCTCGGCATGTACGTCTTCCCATTTGAGACCGATGACGTCCACCAGTAGGCGCTCTGCCAACCGGTGCTTACGCATGACAGAGATCGCGAGATCGCGACCCTTGTCGGTGAGTTCCAGATGTCGATCGCCGGCGACCATCAGCAAGCCGTCGCGCTCCATACGCGCAACTGTCTGGCTGACGGTGGGTCCGCTCTGTTCGAGCCGTTCGGCGATCCGCGCCCGGAGTGGGACTACGCCCTCTTCTTCCAAGTCGTAGATCGTCCGGAGATACATCTCCGTGGTGTCGACTAGATCCTTCACACTCAACCCCTTCGTCAGTTGATCATTCTACCGTTCAGTTCGTGGTTCCGGTGCCGCCTCCACTGCGGCGAGTCCAGCGCGTGTCCGAATTGGATTCGTGTCACTCGATCTCGGTCCCCGAAGCGGGCCGCGAGTGTGGTGTGCGGCACGAAACGAGAAGGAAGTAGCGTGATCCCATGACCGCGTCGATCAGATCTGACGGGGACCCCGCGGCGTCTCGAGCGAATCGAGTCGTGGTGTGGAGTCCGGAGTACCTGAGCTATCGGTGGAGCGCCGATCACCCGATGAATCCCACTCGCCTCGATCTCACGATGGCACTCTCGCGAAGCCTCGGACTTCTCGAGGGCATCGAATTTCTCGAACCGAGCGCCGCGTCCGATGCCGACCTCCTCAGAATCCACACACCGGCATATCTTGCAGCGGTCAAAGACGCGGGTAACTCTGCGAACAACGGTGTGAGCGGCCAGGATGTTCCCCACGGGCTCGGTACCGAGGACAACCCGGTCTTCCCGCACATGCACGAAGCAAGTGCGATCCTCGCCGGCGGCTCGCTGGCCGCAGCGCAGGAAATCGCTTCGGGACGTACGCGACGCGCGGTCAGCATCGGCGGCGGCATGCACCACGCGATGGCGGATTGGGCTTCGGGATTCTGCGTCTACAACGATGCGGCTGTGGCGATTTCGTGGCTGCTCGACAACGGCTACGACCGCATCGCCTACATCGACGTCGACGCTCACCACGGTGACGGAGTGCAACATGCGTTCCTCGGGGACCCGCGGGTGCTCACGGTCTCGCTGCATCAGCACCCGGCGACGTTGTGGCCGAACACCGGATGGTCGAGCGAGGTCGGCGATGGCGCGGCCGAAGGTACAGCGGTGAACATCCCGGTGCTTCCCGGGACCGTCGACGCGTTGTGGCTGCGCGCATTTCACGCCGTCGTCCCGGGAGCCATTGCAGCCTTCCGCCCGCAGATCATCATCAGCCAGTGCGGAGTCGACTCGCACCGCGAGGACCCGCTCGCGGACCTCGCTCTGACCGTCGACGGCCAGCGAGCAGCGTTCCTGGCAATGCGCGATCTTGCCGACCGCTACTCCGAGGGCCGGTGGCTGGCAGTCGGCGGCGGCGGATACGGACTGGTTCGCGTCGTGCCGAGGGCATGGACTCACCTGATCGCTGCCGCGCTCGATCGCGAGGTCGACGTCGACACAGCTGTGCCTGACGAGTGGAAGGAATCGACGAAGCTGCGAGCGCCGAGCGTCGACCTCCCGCCGACCATGGGCGACGGCGGAGATGTCGCATACACCCCGTGGGACGGCCCGGGTGGTACACCGGAGACAGGTGTCGCCTCGGTAGATCGTGCACTCACCCGAATCGACTCGGCGATCATCGCCACACGCCGCGCTTCGTTCCCGCTACTCGGACTCGACCCGGAGGATCCCCGTGACTGAACAGTCCGATACCGATGCCGGCGGCGCGAGCGACCAGGCGCCGAACACCGACCCCGCTCACACCTATCCCCATTCGTGGGTAGTCGATGTTCTCGCCTCCGACGGCGGCGCGGTGGCGTTGCGACCCATCGTTCCCGAGGACGCGGACAAGCTCGTCGAATTCCACGGCAAACTCTCCGAGCGGACCCGGTACCTGCGCTACTTCGGCCCGTACCCCACGATGTCGGCGCGCGACGTGAAGAATTTCACGACGGTCGACCACCACAACCGCGTCGCCTTCGTGATGATGCTCGGCGACGAGATCATCGCGGTGGGTCGCTACGAGCGACTCCTCGACGTCGGTGACGGAAAGTCTGCCGAGGTCGCCTTCGTCGTCGCCGACGCACACCAGGGGCGCGGCCTCGGCCCGATCCTGCTCGAATACCTGGCAGCAGCAGCGGCCGAGAACGGCCTGACGATGTTCGTCGCCGAGGTCCTGTCCGAGAACCGCAACATGGTGACGGTGTTCCGTGAGGCGGGGTATCAGGTGAGCCGCTCGTTCGACGGTGGCGTGCTGCGCCTCGAATTCGCGATCGACCCGACGGAAGCGCTTGTTTCAGTACGTAATTCGCGTGAGCGGGCAGCTGAGGCCCGCAGCATGGGAAACGTGCTGAGTCCACGATCGGTGGCAGTGATCGGCGCATCAGCGGACCCCGCCAAGGTGGGTAACGCGGTGTTGACCAACCTGCTGCGCGGCGGATTCACCGGACCGGTCTACCCCGTCAACGCGGAGCATCGTTCGGTTCACGGGGTGCGGGCGTACCCAACTGTTCGCGACATTCCTGACGACGTCGATCTCGCCGTCGTGGCTGTACCTGCAGAATCGATCAATTCGGTACTCGACGACTGCCTCGACAAGGGCGTCAAAGCGCTGGTGGTGGTCTCGTCGGGCTTCAGCGAGAGCGGTCCGGACGGACGCTCGTCCGAACGCAAACTGGTCCATGCAGCACGCGCTCACGGAATGCGCCTCATCGGTCCGAATGCACTGGGAGTGGCGAACAACGACCCCGCGATCTCGTTGAATGCGACTCTCGCGCCGGTCTTGCCGGTGGCAGGCAACGTGGGCTTCTTCTGTCAGTCCGGCGCGCTCGGTATCGCCATTCTCGACGAAGCTGCGCGCAGCCGAATCGGGTTGTCCGCCTTCGTTTCTGCCGGCAACCGTGCGGACGTCTCGGGCAACGACCTTCTGCAGTACTGGGATTCCGACCAGTCCACCGAAGTGGTCCTTCTCTACCTCGAGAGCTTCGGCAACCCACGAAAGTTCTCCCGGATCGCCCGCCGAGTTGCGCGGAAGAAGCCGATCGTCGCGGTCAAGAGCGGTCGGCACGCGGTTCCGCCGGTTCTCGCCGCCACCGGAGTCGAGATCGACGATTCCATCGTCCGCGCCCTCTTCGAACAGGCGGGCGTCATCCAGGTCGGCTCCATTTCACAATTGTTCGACTGTGCCTTGCTCTTCGGATACCAGCCGTTGCCGGCCGGTCCACGGCTTGCTGTCATCGGCAACTCGACCGCGCTCGGTGTCCTTGCCGCGGACGCCGCCCGCAGTGAAGGTTTGCAGGTCAGCGACCCGGTCGACCTTGGCGCCCAGGCGAGTCCGGAACTGTTCGCCGCTGCCGTGCGCGACGCGTTGGCGTCGTTCGACGTCGATGCCGTCATCGCCGTCTTCGTTCCTCCGGTTGCCATTCCGGTCGAGCCGTTCGCGAAAGCGCTCAAAGACGCCGTCGCCGGCTCGGACAAGCCGATTCTCACGACGTTCCTCGCAGCCGAGGGAGTGCCGGACGTCCTGGCGGTCCGCGACGAAGTCGGAAACCCGACCCGCGGTTCGGTGCCGTCCTACCCGGGGCCGGAGCGCGCCGCACTGGCACTGGCGAGGGCCTGGCGTTACGCGGAGTGGCGCAGCAAGCCTGCGTCGAAGGTTGTTCGCCCCGCGGGAATCGACTCCGAACGAGCTCAGAAGATGGTGGCCGCCTGGCTTGAAAACTCGCCTGGCCGTTGGCTTTCGGACGTCGAAGCAGCAGCTCTTCTCGAGTGCTACGGGGTTGCAGTCGTCGAATTCCGTTCGGTCCTGAGCGAAGACGAAGCTGTAGAGGCAGCGGATGCTGTCGGCTACCCGGTCGCGGTCAAGGCAACCGGCGAAATGTGGCGCCACCGACCGGATCTGGGCGGTGTCAGGCTGGATCTGAGTGGACCTGAATCGGTGCGCCTCGCTTACCGAGATCTTGCGGCCGCGTCGGGTGAACCGCTGCTGCACGTGCAGAAAATGGCAACCAAGGGCATCGGGTGTGTGGTTGGTGTCCAAGACGACCCGTCGTTCGGTTCGCTGATCTCGTTCGGTCTCGCCGGTGTGATCTCCGATCTCCTCGGGGACCGTGCCTATCGCGTACTGCCGCTCACGGAAGACGCTGCTACGGAGTTGATCGACGCACCCAAGGCAGCGCCGCTGCTCTCCGGATATCGAAATGCCGTTCCGGTCAACAAGGGTGCCTTGGTCGATCTGGTCCAGCGGATCTCGGCGCTGGCCGACGACATTCCGGAAGTCCGCGAACTGGCCTGTGAGCCGGTACTTGCTTCGGCTACCGGCGCGGAGATCACCGATTCGCGAGTACGCATCGGGCCCGAGCCGAGCGCAATCGACCTGGGGCCCAGGCGTCTGCGGTAGGTACAACGAACAACACCGGCCACCGCACATTCCCGAGGGGGAGGGAACAAGCGGTGGCCGGTGCTTTGTGCGGTGCGTCAGCGCGAGTGGTGTGGCGCGCTGACGCACGTGCTGTGTTGTTTGATCAGCTCGCGTAGGAACGCAGTTTCTCGGCGCGATCGCCGACGCGGAGCTTGCCCATGACCTCACGCTCGATCTGACGAACCCGCTCACGCGAGAGGCCGAAGAGCTTGCCGATCTGATCGAGTGTGCGAGGCTGGCCGTCGTCGAGACCGTAGCGAAGTCGGATGACCTGCTGCTCGCGCTCGTCGAGCGTCCCGAGCACGCTGCGCACATCGCTGTGCAGCAGACCGGCGATGACGGCGTTCTCCGCCGAAGTTGCCTCGGAATCTTCGATGAAGTCGCCCAAGGGAGCTTCTTCGTCGTTGCCGACTGGCATGTCCAGGCTTACCGGGTCGCGGCTGTGGTCGAGCAGGTCCGCGATCTTGTGGGCGGGAATGCCCGACTCTTCGGCCAACTCGTCGTCCGTCGCTTCGCGCCCGAGCTGCTGGTGCAGTTCACGCTTGATGCGGGCGAGCTTGTTGACCTGTTCCACGAGGTGGACTGGGAGCCGGATGGTGCGGCTCTGATCAGCCATTCCGCGGGTGATCGCCTGACGGATCCACCAGGTGGCGTACGTCGAGAACTTGAAGCCCTTGGCGTAGTCGAACTTCTCCATGGCACGGATGAGTCCGAGGTTGCCTTCTTGAATGAGATCGAGGAGCGGCATTCCACGGCCGGTGTAGCGCTTGGCCAGCGACACGACGAGTCGCAGGTTCGCTTCCAGGAGGTGGCTACGCGCCGACTGTCCCTCGCGAACGATCGTTGCGAGATCCCTCTTCTTGGCGACTGTCAGGCGCTTTCCCGTGGCAAGGACGTGGCTGGCGTACAGCCCCGCTTCGATTCGCTTCGCCAGTTCGACCTCGTCTGCTGCTGTCAGCAGTGCAGTACGACCGATCCCGTTCAGGTAGACGCGGACCAGGTCTGCGGCCGGGCTCTGGGCGTCCAGATCTGCGGCGCTCGGACGAATGCGAGTAGTGGTGCTGGGGCTTGTCATGACTTGCCTCCCTATCGGCGGTCTCTCACACAGTTCAACGTGTGAGAGTTCCGGGAAAGTTCCCGCGCCGATTTCCGCTAAAACGCCGTGACCTGCAGTTATTTCCCAGTCGTCCTGAGAAGTTGCTGAGAACACAAAATCTGCAACTCACCGGGAACTCAGTTCGTGACGGGAAGCACCAACCCGTGCCGGACAAGCGAGACCAGCAATGTGACGACGGCCTCACGTAGCTGGTCCGGGTCTTCGCCGTTCGCCGCGGCGAGAAGTTCGACCAGTTCGTCGACCACCAGTCCGTCCGCTCGGAGCCCGGCCAGCAGCGCAGCACCGAGCTCGTCGATCTCGTGCTGCCAGTGCGGTCCGTTGCCGCGGTGCACACGCGTGACCACTTGCTGCCATCCCTCGTCGCCGGGGAGGTAGACGCGTTCGAGAGCCGTGTCCGGATCGAGGACGAATCGCTCCTCGAGGACGTCGTGTTCACGCAACCAGGCAAGACGGTCGAAGTAAGCGAGCGCCTCTGCCCCGAGCGGGTCCGAGAAGCCGTGCATGAGGTCCTCGGCCATCAGGTCGGTGGCGGAGTCGGTGCGGCGAAGGAACACGAAACCGAAGCCGACGCCCTCGACATCGGCTTCTTCGAGGTGATCCAGCCAGGCGTTAGCTCTCGATGCCGATTCCGGATCTCGCGGATCCTGCCCGCCGTCCTTGAGCCACGTGCCGACGTACAGAGCTGGGTCCGCCACGTCGCGCTGCACCACCCAGGCGTCGACGCCGTGCGCCGGCAGCCACGACGCGATCCGCGAACGCCAGTCCTGTCCTTCGATGTGCACCCACGAGGCCAACAGTGCTGCCGTGCCGCCGGGGTTCAGATAGTCGATCGAGCGCGAGATCATCAATTCGCTCGCACCGTCGAGATCGAGGCCGGAATCGCGGTACGTGTGATGGACGCGTGCCTCGCCGACGACAAACGGGGGATTGGCGACCACCTGGTCGAAGGTTCGACCCTCGACGGGTTCGAACCAGGACCCTTGAAGCAGTTCGACGTCCAGCCCGTTGAGCGCCATGGTTGCGGCCGTGAGGTCGACGGCGCGTTGATTGATGTCGGTTGCGGTGACCGAATCGGCGTATGTGTTCGCGTGCAGGGCTTGGATGCCGCATCCCGTACCGAGGTCGAGCACGCTGCCGACCTTCGCGGTGGGCGTGGCCTGCAGCAAGGACAGTGACGCATGTCCGACGCCCAGCACGTGATCGGCCGTGGCCTTCTTGGGACGGATTCCGCCGTCGAGATCCGAGATCACCCAACGGTCGCCGTCGCCGACGTCGATGGGGCGAAGATCGACCGCGGCCCGCACGAGCGGATTCTCACTGTCGAAGTTGTCACCTTCGAGCAGGCCGGCGTCGACGCACTGCGCAATTGTCAG
The DNA here is from genome assembly GCF_046097995.1 of Rhodococcus sp. 5A-K4. Lineage (NCBI taxonomy): Bacteria > Bacillati > Actinomycetota > Actinomycetes > Mycobacteriales > Nocardiaceae > Rhodococcus > Rhodococcus sp. 5A-K4. The sequence goes on along the minus strand of NZ_JBJURM010000008.1, from coordinate 99,354 downwards.
CGGAGTCAACGCCGCGGCGACGTCGCCTGCTGGGCAATCATCGGCGAGAAGGAACAGTCTGATGAGAACGCCCAGGTCCCCGAGTTCTCGGGTGGCGCGGCGCACGGGCACCGGCTCACTTCGGCCGAGAGCGGCGTGAACTTCGGGACCCAATGCCTCGAGCATGGTTCCCGTGTCGAATCGATTGCGAAGCAGAGCCTCACGCAGCGCAGGGGTGATGGACAGGAGCGTTTCGCTTCTCACCCCGTCATTCTCGCAGGCGGAACTTGTCAGCCTTCGATGGTGTGGTGCGTCGCGGATTCGATCTCGCCTGCGGTCTTCTTTCGTCCGTCGTATCGGCTCGGTTCGTCCTTGGTGCGCGGTGGTCGGTCGTTGGCGATCAGGACGGCGATCCAGGGAAGCGGAATGGATGCACCGATGATGAGCATCGAGATCCAGGCGTTGGCCCAGATGCCGTACGCGATCGCCGCGAGGATCAACGCCGGGAACCGGAAGGACATGATGATCATGTACTTGCGCACTCGGGCTTTGTGCTGTTCTTCGACGGACTTCTGCGCTTCGGTGATCAGTACGGGATTATCGGGAGTCCCGGCCTCGTCGGACCTGCCGAACGCGCCATTTCGTGCCATGACTCCACTGTTCCACTCTCGGCCGACAATTGCACACGACCCGTGGGTCGCACCGCTGTGACGGAGACGGCATTATTGGAGGGGTGAGCACTCAAACCAAGGAACGTCCCGACGTCTCCACCGACGAAACGACCGACGACGACACCCCGAAGTTCTTCCACTACGTGAAGAAGAACAAGATCGCCGAGAGCGCCGTCATGGGAACCCATGTCGTCGCGCTGTGCGGCGAGGTGTTTCCCGTGACGAAGTCCGCCAAGCCGGGATCACCGGTGTGCCCGGACTGCAAGAAGATTTACGAAGGGCTCCGTAAGGGCGACTGACCTCGGGTCACGCGCGCGGGAGTACTTCCGGAGCTCGGCGGATCGACAGCCTCGACGCAGTCGGCCGCCGGGCTCTTCGCGTCTGCCTGCGGTTCATCGCAGGGATCTTGGTCGACGCACGAGTTCTGGCGCGACTCTGTTTGTCTGCTGCGGGGCCGCCCGTACGAGGGGACCGTGGCCGGATCCGCTTTGTCGCCCGAGATGCGGATCGGGCTGGTGGCCAGGTGCCAGGTCAGGTTGGTGACCGGACCGGTCTCGTCGTCGGTGTTCTGAGCCGCAAGCCACTCTCGCATCTGCTCCATCCGAGTGGCACGAGCCGGCCAGAACTCCTGAACCGTCGCGTTGAACTCGGCGCCGAGGACGACGGCGAAACCGAGGAAGAACGTGAAGAGCAGAAATGCGATCGGCGTTGCCAGTGCGCCGTACGTGTAGCCGGTGCTGGTGACAAATCCCAGGTACCAGCGCAATCCGGTACTGGCGGCCATGAAGAACACACCGGCGACCAGCGCGCCCGCGAGCAGCCGATGCCACGGCAGCGACTTCGGTAGAGCGACTTTGTAGAGCGTCGTGAGGCCGATGATCACCAGCAGACCGACAGCGGGGTAGTAGAACGTGTCGACCAGATTCGAGCCGACCACGTACCAGGAGGCCGGCAGTGCTCGCCCGACGAGCGTCGGCCCGAGAGCTACCAGCGGCAGGATGAATACCGCCATCACCAGGAACATCACGTAGAGCAGCAGGGCGAAGATGCGCTGCCAGATGGGATTGCGCGCATCCTGCTGACCATGTGCTTCCACGATCGAGTCGACGAACGTACTGATCGCCGACGATCCCGCCCACAGGGAGAGCAGGAAGCCCACCGAGATGATCTCCGGTCGTCCGCGCTGAAGGACGTCCGTCACCGTCGGGCGGATGATCTGGTCGACGACGCTTTCGCTGAAGATCGTTCCGCTGAACGTGACGATCTTGGATTCGATGATCTCGACGGTGTTGGGTCCGAACCACCCACCGATGTAGCCGATCATTCCGAGAAGGCCCAGAAGCAGGGGAGCCAGTGACAGCGTTTGCCAGAACGCGGCCGTAGCCGCCTTTCCGAAGATGGAATCGTCCCAGGCCTTGCTCAGTGTGCGACCGATCAACTGCCCGGTGCGGCGTAGCGGATGCCATCTGCGGTGGTGCAGATCACTTCCGCTCGACTTCTCGCCTCGCGCTTCACTCATGATGTCTCCAGCATCCCTGACGACACACCCGGTTGCCCAACCATGGCGCCGACGTGTCGCACATTTCTGAGACAATTCGCGTGCAGGTCGGCAGGATGCGAGAGCAGCGAAACCTCGCCGGCCGGAGTGAGAACGGCCATGAGTACGCGCTTCGAGTGCGGCTTTCGTCGGTGGCGGCGGCTAGGCTCGTCGCCGGACATTGATGAAAATTCGAGGAGCGCGAGACAACAGTGCGATTCCAGTGGAGGCGCGGCCTATGACGTCTGAGACCGTGGCAGCCGAGTTCGGCAATTCGCCCGAACCCGCCGGAGCTCAATCCGCGGGAACCCAACCTGGCGCCCCTACCGGTTCCCTTCGTGCATGGCAGCGCCGTGCACTGACCAAGTACCTTTCCAGCAGTCCGCGTGACTTTCTGGCGGTCGCAACGCCGGGAGCAGGTAAGACCACCTTTGCTCTGCGGGTAGCTTCGGAATTGCTCCGTGACCGGACGGTCGACCAGATAACCGTCGTGGCGCCGACCGAGCACCTCAAGCACCAGTGGGCGGAGTCCGCTCAGCGATCCGGCCTGGCATTGGACTCGCGGTTCTCCAACTCGACCGGCCAGACCTCGAGTGACTATCACGGCGTCGTGCTGACCTACGCCCAGGTTGCCTCGCACCCGTCGAAGCACCGTGTGCGCACCGAGGGCCGCAAGACGCTGGTCATCCTCGACGAGATCCACCACGGCGGCGACGCCAAGAGCTGGGGCGACGCCATTCGTGAGGCGTTCGGCGACGCGACCAGGCGTCTCGCACTGACCGGAACTCCGTTCCGCAGTGACGACAGTGCCATTCCTTTTGTCGAGTACGAGCCGGACAAGGAAGGTCTGCTCCGCTCGAAAGCCGATCACTCCTACGGATATTCGGATGCCCTCAAGGACGGCGTGGTTCGCCCCGTCGTGTTTCTCGCCTACTCGGGCGAGGCACGGTGGCGAAACAACGCCGGCGAGGAATTCACCGCTCGGCTCGGCGAGCCGCTGAGCGCCGAGCAGACGACTCGGGCATGGCGTACGGCCTTGGACCCTGCCGGCGACTGGATTCCTGCCGTGCTGCAAGCAGCAGACACCCGTTTGGCGCAGCTGCGCAGTACGGGTATGCCCGATGCGGGCGGACTTGTCATCGCGACGGATCAGACAGTGGCCCGCGAGTACGCGAAGGCGTTGACGGCGATCACCGGCGAACAGCCGGCCGTCGTGCTGTCCGACGACCCCACCGCGTCCAAGCGAATCGCCGAATTCGGTGCGAGCGACCAGAAATGGATGGTCGCGGTCCGCATGGTGTCCGAGGGCGTCGACGTTCCCCGTCTGGCGGTCGGTGTGTACGCGACCAGCGCGTCGACCCCGCTGTACTTCGCTCAGGCGATCGGGCGCTTCGTGCGTTCGCGTCGTAAGGGCGAAACTGCCAGCGTCTTCCTGCCGTCGGTGCCGGTGCTTCTCGACCTTGCTGCACAGCTCGAGGCTCAGCGTGACCACGTGCTCGGCAAGCCGCATCGTGAGAAGGACGGCCTCGAAGACGACCTGCTCGCCGATGCGAACAAGCAGAAGGACGAGCTGGGCGAGGAGGAGAAGGCGTTCACGTCCCTGGGCGCCGATGCCGAACTCGACCAGGTGATCTACGACGGATCGTCCTTCGGTACCGCGACATTCGCCGGAAGTGACGAGGAAGCCGACTACCTCGGTCTCCCCGGCCTACTCGACGCCGATCAGATGCGGGCATTGCTGCGTCAACGCCAGCAGACACAGGTCGAGGCCAACTCGGCCAAGGCCGCCGCACCGCAACCCACGGCGGCAGTGGTATCCGATCGAGCGGCCACGGCAGATCAGCTCGGAGCGCTCCGCAAGGAGCTGAACGGGTTGGTGGCGATGAACGTTCACCGCACCGGCAAACCACACGGCATCATTCACGCGGAACTTCGCCGAGTGTGCGGAGGCCCGCCGACGGCCATCGCGACTGTCGATCAGCTGACCGAGCGCATCGCGATCCTACGCAGCTGGTAGCAGCCGATACCGGTCCCGCACGCTTCGCGTGCTTGCCGGCCCCGGAACGGCAGAACGGGCGATCACAGTGAATGTGATCGCCCGTTCTGGCGTTCATGGCGCGCCTCGTGAAGAGGCCACCCCCGGCTGACAGGTCAGATTGCGGGTTCGCTTTCGGAGACGACGGCATTCATCTCGCGAAGTCGATCCGCGTGTTCGGTTGCGTGGTGTCCGCAGAAGAGAAGCTCGCCGCCGGTGGGAAGCACGGCGCGTACGCGTGCTCCGGCACCGCACCGGTCGCACCGGTCGGCAGCGGTCAACTGTGGGCTGGTCAGTGTTCCGGGCATGACTCCTCCGTACTGGCTTTGCGGCATTCGGGCCGCGTGCCTGGGGCCTGGTCCGCCGCGTCGGAATGGCGCGGTAGATCCACTCTTACAGACGTTTGGGGTTTACGGGTTGTTCCCGAAGGCGTTTCTTAGTGTTGTGTCTCACTGGAAATGCGCTGGGCAGGCATTCTCGGGTGAAGATTGTTCGCTGACAGCTGATTCGAATCGCCGACCTCAGCCCGATATTCTGGGCGGATGAACCCGGGACGCGAACCACTTGTCGACGAGAGCGTCGAGTTGCTCCACATGTGCACGCGCGAGGAATGGGCGCGGGCACAACAGCACGGCGAACGTATCCCCGACGGATTCGAGGCGGAGGGATTTGTTCACATGTCGACTCCGGCGCAAGTTCATCTCCCGGCGAATCGGATCTTCGCCGGCCGCGATGACATAGTCCTTCTCGCCATCGATCCGGCCCTGCTCGGTGGTCAGGTCAAGTACGAACCGGGCGTCCCTTCTGACCCGGAATCGATGCGATTCCCGCATCTGTACGCCCCGATTCCGGTCGCAGCCGTCACCGCTGTCGTCGAGTATCTTCCGGACGAGAACGGCGTGTTTTCGCCGGTTCGGTAGGTCGCCGGTTCGCTCGCCGCGAAGTGCTCCCGGCGGATTGTGGCCCTCACGCGATGCAGGTCGCCGATCGGCGCTACCGTTGGTATATGAACGTAGAAGTCACCCCACTACCGGGGATCGGGACGCGCAAGGATTTTGTTCTGTCTTCCGGTCGTCGCGTGGGTGTCGTCACCCATCGGGACGGTCATACCGACCTCATCGTGTCCAAGGCAGACGACCCTGACGCGTGTGCTGCCTCGCTGCCTCTGACCACAGAGGAAGCGGCAGCGCTCAGCAATCTCCTGGGTGCCCCACAGCTCGTTGCGCAGCTCGAAGAAGAGCACCGTGACCTTCCGGGCATTCGAACCAAACAGCTCTACATCAAGGACGGTTCGCGCTACGACGGGCAGACCCTCGGGGACACCGGCATGCGCACGCGTACCGGAGTCTCCATCGTCGCCGTCATGCGTGCCGGACAGGTCAGCCCGTCCCCGAACCCCGACTTCACCTTCACCGGGGGAGATCTTCTCGTAGCAGTCGGAACGCCGGACGGTTTGGCCGCAGCGGCAAAAATCTTGGCCAACGGCTGACTGGCGCGTGGACACAACCACCCTCGCACTGATCGAACTCGGCGCGGTCTTCTTCGCGCTCGGACTGCTCGGACGACTCGCTGCTCGCGTGGGGATGTCGCCGATCCCGTTCTACCTGATCGGCGGCCTGTGCTTCGGACAGGGCGGTTTCATCCAACTCGGAGACATCGGCGAGTTCTCCCATCTGGCAAGTGAGATCGGGATCGTCCTGCTCTTGTTGCTGTTGGGGCTCGAATACACCGCGGCCGAGCTCGTGACCGGTCTCAAACGCTCACGCGTAGCGGGCATCGTCGACATCGTCCTCAACGCGACTCCCGGCGCGGTGGTCGGCTTGATTCTCGGCTGGGGCGTCGTGGGGGCGACGGTCATGGCCGGCGTCACCTACATCTCGTCTTCGGGAATCATCGCCAAGGTGCTCAGCGACCTGGGGCGCCTCGGTAACCGCGAAACACCGGTCGTGCTGTCGATTCTGGTGTTCGAAGACCTGGCGATGGCGCTGTATCTGCCGATTCTGACCGCGATGCTTGCGGGCGTCAGCTTCATGGGCGGGCTCGAAGCGGTCGGGATCTCGTTGTTGGTCATCACCGTGGTTCTTGTTGTGGCCCTGCGATACGGGCGGTACGTCTCCGCGCTCCTCGACAGTCCCGACAGTGAGACGCTCCTGCTCAAGCTGCTCGGTGCCGCACTGTTGGTTGCCGGCATCAGTTCGGCGATGCAGGTGTCGGCGGCTGTGGGCGCGTTCCTCCTCGGGATCGCGATCTCGGGGTCGACGGCGCACAATGCCAGTCGCGTGCTCGAGCCCCTTCGAGATCTGTTCGCTGCAATGTTCTTCGTGGTCTTCGGTCTCAACACCGATCCCAGTTCCATTCCGCCCGTCCTCGGGTGGGCTGCGATCCTGGCCGTCGTCACCGCGATCACGAAGCTGATCACCGGCGCCTGGGCGGCCAGACGTCAGGGTGTCGCGCGAATGGGTCAAGCGCGCGCCGGTGCCGCCCTGATCGCCCGCGGTGAGTTCTCCATCATCATCGCCGGGCTGGCGGTGTCCGCGGGTGCGGTCGACGCCGAACTGGCGGCATTGGCAACGGCTTACGTGCTCCTGATGGCGGTCATCGGTCCAGTGGCGGCAAGAGTTATCGAACCGGTTGCCTCGTTGTACATCAAGGTTCGTACGAAGTCCTGATTGCGGCCCTATTCTGTCCGGATGTCGAACAGAATCGCCCGTCCCGCCGCGACAGTCCTGTGCGCGGTGATCCTCTCGTGCGGTCCGGTGCCGGCGCTCGCCGGGGGAATACCCGCGCTCGAACAAGCCGGACCTGCAGCTGCGCAGGTTGCCGCAGACCGATCGCTGCATCTCGAGGGTGCGTCGAACGCGCGTGACATCGGCGGCTACGTCACCGAGGAGGGGCGGACCGTTCGGTGGGGGAAGGTGTTTCGCTCGAATGCCCTCGACAAGCTGACGCCGTCGGATCTCGCGTCGTTGAGCGAACGCGGAGTGGAATCGGTGGACGACTTCCGCACGGTCGTCGAACGGACGCTCTCGCAAGACCGCATTCCGAACGGGGCACGAACCAACTGGTTCGACGTCATCGGAACCAACCCCGCCAACCTCCCGGCCCTGGTGGACATGCCCACGATGTACGCGTTGATGGCGACCGATCCGGGGGCGAGCCGCGCATTCCACGATGCTCTGGTGAACGTCGCGAACACCGAGGGTGCAGTCCTCTACCACTGCTCGGCGGGCAAGGACCGTACCGGCTGGATGACTGCGGTTCTTCTGACCCTCCTCGGCGTGAGCCGCGCCGACGTGAACGCCGACTACATGCTCAGCAACCAGTACCTCACCGGACCTCGCACCGGGAGTGCGTTCATCGACGGCGTCGAACAGTCGTGGCTGGACACGTCTTTCGCCACGGTGGATCGGGTGTACGGCAACTTCGACAACTACGTCCGGGACGGCCTGCAGTTGAGCGACGGGGACATCGCACAACTCCGGGACACACTCTTGGCCTGAGGCGGCAAACGAAGAAGAGCCGCTCTCCGGAAATCCGGAGAGCGGCTCTTCTTCGCGTAGCTGGTGTGACTAGTCGAGGTAGTCGCGCAGAACCTGCGAACGCGACGGGTGGCGCAGCTTCGACATCGTCTTCGATTCGATCTGACGGATACGCTCACGCGTGACGCCGTAGACCTGTCCGATTTCGTCTAAAGTCCTCGGCTGGCCGTCGGTGAGGCCGAAGCGGAGGCGAACCACGCCGGCTTCGCGCTCGGACAGCGTCTCGAGTACCGACTGGAGCTGATCCTGCAGCAAGGTGAACGAGACGGCGTCGACTGCGACAACAGCTTCGGAGTCCTCGATGAAGTCACCGAGCTGGCTGTCGCCCTCGTCGCCGATGGTCTGGTCGAGAGAGATCGGCTCACGCGCGTACTGCTGGATTTCCAGCACCTTCTCCGGCGTGATGTCCATTTCCTTGGCAAGCTCTTCCGGCGTGGGCTCACGGCCCAGGTCCTGGAGCAGCTCACGCTGGATACGGCCGAGCTTGTTGATGACCTCGACCATGTGCACCGGGATGCGGATGGTGCGAGCCTGGTCGGCCATTGCACGGGTGATGGCCTGTCGGATCCACCACGTGGCGTAGGTCGAGAACTTGTAACCCTTGGTGTAGTCGAACTTCTCGACTGCACGGATCAGACCGAGGTTGCCTTCCTGAATGAGGTCCAGGAACGCCATGCCGCGGCCCGTGTAGCGCTTGGCCAGCGAGACGACCAGGCGGAGGTTGGCCTCGAGGAGGTGGTTCTTGGCGCGGTTGCCGTCGCGGCAGATCCAGCTCATGTCGCGTCGCTGAGCTGCAGGCAACTTCTCGCCCTTGTCAGCAAGATCCTGCATGATCTGCACGGCGTAGAGGCCGGCCTCGATGCGCTTGGCCAGTTCGACTTCCTCTTCGGCGTTGAGGAGTGCGACCTTGCCGATCTGCTTGAGGTAAGCGCGAACCGAGTCGGCGGACGCCGTCAGTTCGGCGTCCTTGCGTGCCTGGCGAAGAGCCTCGGACTCTTCCTCGTCCCAGACGAAGTCGCCGGAAGCCTTGTCCTTCTCGGACGGCTCTGCAGCGGTCTCTTCGTCTTCGCCGACTGCTACGACCTCGACGACATCGGACTCGACCTCGGCAAGGTCGCCGTCCGTGATGTCGATGTCTTCCAACTCGACATCGCCGTCTTCGGCATCAGGATCGCCGGCCTTCTTGGGGCTGGCCTTCTTAGCTGCTGCCTTCTTGGCCGGAGCTTTCTTGGCCGGAGCCTTCTTTGCTGCTGCCTTCTTGGCGGGAGCCTTTTTCGCCGGAGCCTTCTTGGCTGCCGGAGCGGTGACGGTGGCCGCCTCCACGGCTGGAGATTGTGGCTCTGACTCTGATGGAGAATCAGCAGTCTGACGTGTATCGGTGGCTGCCACGTACGCCCTTTCGTGACGGTGTCGTGCGGCGTCACGCCAGAGTGGTGATCCGGCGGAGAGGTCAATGGTTGTTGGCCGGCGCGCAGCCGGACTTCACCATTGTAACGACTCTCAGGAAACTCTTACGTCACGGCGGGCCGTAACAGGTAGATTTTCCGCTTTTCACGTGCAGGTTTTCTCATCCGGCGACGGGGGCCGGCCTGGTCAGTCCGACCGACGCGAGCGCAGCTCCGGCGATTCCCGCGGTGTTGAGGAGGGTGGCGGGGACGACCTTCGTGCGGTTGGTCAGGTGCGGAATCCACTTCTCGTGCTTGCGGCTGATTCCGCCTCCGGCGATGAAGAGATCAGGCCACAGCAGGTTCTCGAAGGTGGTCAGAACTCGGGAGACCTCGACCGCCCACTCCTTGTAGCTCCAGTCCTTTTTTTCCTTCACCGACGACGCCGCTCGATGCTCGGCTTCCTTGCCGTCGACCTCGAGGTGGCCGAACTCGGTGTTGGGCAACAGAACTCCGTTGTGCAACACGGCAGATCCGATTCCGGTGCCGAAGGTCAAGAGGATCACGACGCCGGAGGTGTCCTTGCCCGCTCCGAACGAGTCCTCGGCAATTCCGGCGGCGTCGGCGTCGTTGAGGACGGTGACTTCGCGCCCGCCCAGGGCCTTGCCGAAGAGCGCGGCCGCGTCGGTGTCGATCCAGGACTTGTCGATGTTCGCGGCGCTGCGCGCGACGCCGCCGGTCACGACTGCGGGCAACGTGATGCCGACCGGCCCGGTCCACTTTGCCTGCTCGACGATCTCGGCCACAGTGCCCGCGATCGCATCGGGAGTCGAAGGCTGCGGGGTCAGGATCTTGATGCGGTCACCGATCATTTCCCCGGTGCTCAGGTCGATCGTGCCGCCCTTGACGCCGCTGCCGCCGACGTCGATCCCGAAACCTGTGGTTGTCATCGTCCTGCGCTCCTGAGTGTCGAATTCGAGGTCACGATCTACCGTTGCAAACACTAACCCGAACGAGGACTCGGGCGCGTGCGACTCCAGGCGTTCGAGTGGTGCCCCTCGGTAGAGATGTGTTGCGATGGTCCGGTGCGCCCTTCAGAAAGAACGTTGCCCGACTTTTCCGCCGATTCTCTGGACCCCGCACAATTGCGGGCAGTTGCCGTAGCCGTCGCCGAACGCGCAGCCGAACACGTCCGCGTGCGTCGGCCCGAGGTATTCGGCCTGGTGGGTTCCGGTGCCTCCGAGGGTGGTTCGGTTGCTGCAAAGAGCACGCCGACCGATCCCGTCACGGTGGTCGATACCGAAACCGAACAGGTGATTCGCGACCTTCTGGCGCAATTGCGCCCTGCAGATTCGATCTTGGGTGAGGAAGGTGGCGGAGACACCGACGATTCCGCGGGAGTTCGATGGGTTGTCGATCCCATCGACGGCACGGTGAATTTTCTCTACGGAATCCCCGCGTTCGCCATTTCGGTGGCCGTACAGATCGACGGGATCTCAGTGGCCGGGGCTGTCGTCGACGTGTCGCTGGAAACAACGTATTCCGCGCACCGGGGCGGCGGCGCAACCATGGCCACGGCCGACGGCGTCGTCAGCGAACTGCACGCCAATGAGGTGACCGAACTGTCAATGGCTCTGTTGGCCACCGGTTTCGGCTACGGAGCGGATCGCCGAAAGGTGCAGGGCACCTTGATCGGGCAGATCCTGCCGCAGGTTCGCGACATCCGACGCATAGGTTCGGCTGCTTTGGATCTGTGCATGGTTGCCACCGGCCGGGTCGACGCTCACTTCGAGCACGGGCTGAGTCCGTGGGACTGGGCCGCGGGCTCCCTGATCGCTTCCGAAGCGGGCGCCGTGATCAAAATCCCGGCGCCCAATTCCACGTCGGCCGACGGCGATGTCGTCTGTGCGGTGGCTCCGGCGATCGCCGAGCAGTTCGCGCACATGCTCAGTTCGATCGGCGCAGATCAGCCGATTCCGAGCTGAGGCCGAACCCGGTTTGTCAGCAGCGCGCCGTGCGCGCTGCTTTGAGCAGTGCGATGTCCATCGGAGCGACTTCGGCGTTTGCGGGCTGCTCGGCCAGAGCATGCAGGATCGCGGTGGCGTCGGTGTTGGGGGTCAGGGCGCCCTTGTTGTAGGTGCCGAGAGCCAGGTCGACGGTGTCGTCGCCGCGGCCGTCCTGGACCAGTTCGGCGCAGGGGGCGACCAGCCAGACGGAACTGGCGGCGGCGAGGCCGTTCGCTCCGAAGCGGATCTGACCCTGGCACTCCATGTTCTGGTCGACGTAGACGGGGTCGTTTCCGACCTGGACGTCCGGCGCGCTGGAGAAGCCGAACTCGCTCAGTTGCGCTGCCACCTGGGCGGCCTGACCGTGTTCGCCGTTGGCGTTGAACACACGAACCTTGGTGGCCGCCAGGGGAGCGGGATCCACGTCGAGCAGCTTCGAACGGTCGACGACGGTTCCCAGCGGTAGTGGCGCCGCTGCCGAGGGATCGGAGGAAGGCTGCGGGAGGTTGCAGGCGACGGTGTCACTGACTTCTGCCTCGGCGCTCAGGATGCGGACCCACAAGACACTGCCGATCAATGCGAGTACCGCGAACACGGCGATCACCGGCCACGCGCGCCGACGGCGGAACGGACGTCCCTGGTCATCGGTAGAGCTGCCTTCGGTGATCAGAGAAACCACGGTATCCCTCGACTTTCTTGACGAAACTTCTACTTCGCCATCGGGCCGAGCGGCGCCGGCATGACGTTCGGTGCCTACCTTAGAGGGCTTGTGTGACGACACAGCCGAAGCGCGGCTCGACGCGTCGGGCCGCTGGCGATCGCCCAACGGTAGTTGGGCAACTAGCGGGCAGTTTCTACCCGGATCCGGTCTGAAAATGTCGCCGAAAGGTCACAGCTTGCTCTTGCCTTGGTGACAATTCGCAGTCATTTTTCGGAAATTTCCGATTCGGTTACTACTTTCGTGCTCACGTCGGCTACTGTCTGGCGGCCCAGGTCGTTCAACTGGGCATCGGCCGGACGCCGAAATGACAACCAAATGAGGCGCAGATCACGTTCTCGGAAGGAACTTCCGGGCACTAATTCCAGTCCTGCAGCGTTATGCAGCGACAGGGAATGATCTGGATGCCACGGCGGTTTCCATGCGCATCAAGGATCTACCGGATTCTCGGCGCACACGGGACCGGGATACACGAAGAGGATGGGGTAGACGAGATGGCAACTGACTACGACGCACCGAGGCGTACAGAGTCCGACGAGGTTTCGGAGGACTCTCTCGAGGAGCTGAAGGCGCGACGCAACGAAGCGCAGTCAGCCGTCGTCGACATCGACGAGACGGACACCGCGGAGTCCTTCGAGCTGCCGGGTGCCGACCTTTCCGGCGAGGAACTCTCGGTTCGAGTTGTTCCGAAGCAGGCAGACGAGTTCACGTGTTCGAGCTGCTTCCTGGTTCATCACCGCAGCCGCCTGGCCAGTGATGCCAACGGACAGCTCGTATGCATGGACTGCGCTGCCTGATCTCCCTTCCCGGTGGTCGACCCGTCAGCTCGCGGGTCGACCAAGGGTCGGGAAGTACTGCTTTGCTGTGACCGCGCTGGTCAGCGATCCAGCGCAGCCAGCAGATCAGCGGGACGACGTGTGCTCACCAGCCAGTACGGCGTGGGATCCTCCGGGTCGTCGAGCACGATCAACACCATTGTCTTGACCCATGGGCGATGTTGGACGAACGCCGACGGATCGAGTTGGCGCCCCATCGCCGCACTCTTTGCGGAAGCCGGCACTGCTGCCGCCCGCGAAATCAGTTCGACCGGCAGGTGGGCTCGACCCACGTGCAGTTCTTTCACCCCTGCTGTCTCCACCACCTCGACGCGCATCCGGCTGAGCCAGAATGCCGCCCAGATCGGGATGGGGAGCAGCACGACGTACGCCAGGTACGAGAGAAGCCCCGGGCGGCCCATGTGGACCTCGGCCGCGAGGAGTCCGGCTACGGCCAGTCCGGCGATCCACCACCAGATCGGCACCCACAGGCGCTCGGAGAACAGCGTCGTGGACGGGGGCGTTGTGGTGGCGACGTCAGGTCGAGATGTTTCGGGCACCTGTCAAGGATAGTCCGTCGCTACGAGTAGTCTTGGCCCACGTGAGCGACCATCTCTCCATCGCCTTGAAGCGACTGGATCCAGACCTGCCCGTTCCACAGCGTGCGCATCCCGGAGATGCGGGTGTGGATCTGTGCTCCACCAGCGATGTCACCATCGAACCCGGCCACCGAACACTGGTCGGAACGGGGATCGCGATCGCTTTGCCGGTGGGCACCGTCGGGTTGATCCATCCGCGTTCCGGACTTGCCGCAAAATCGGGACTGTCGATCGTGAACGCGCCCGGAACCGTGGACGCGGGATACCGGGGCGAACTCAAGGTCTGCTTGATCAATCTCGATCCGGCCACAGCCATCGACATCCGCCGCGGTGACCGAATCGCTCAGCTCGTGGTTCAACGAGTCGAACTTCCGGTTTTCGAGGAAGTCGAGTCGCTGGACGACACGACCAGAGGAACCGGAGGCTACGGTTCCAGCGGCGGTCACGCGATACTCGATACCGATGCGCCTGGCGCGGTCGTCGGAGAGGGAGTCTGAATCATGTTCGGACGCAAGAAGAAGACAGACGTCGACGAGGAACCCACCAGCTTCTTCGGTGACGAGAACGACGAGTCGGTGGAGATCGACGAGGTCGAAGACGATTTCGACGTCGCCGGCGACGAGTTCGGTGACGAATCGGAAGGCCCCTACGACATCACGGAGATCGATTCCGACGATCCGACGGCAGGCCGTGACGGTCAGCGCCTGGATCTCGGTTCCGTTCTGGTGCCGATGCCGACCGGCGGACAGTTGCAGGTCGAGATGGCACCCAACGGTTCGCCGCAGGCCGTGCACCTGGTCACCGAACATGGCCGCATCACGGTTGCTGCATACGCCGCCCCGAAATCACCCGGTCAGTGGCGTGAGGTCGTTGCCGAGCTCGCGCAGTCGCTTCGCGACGACAATTCTGCGGTGAGCGTCGAGAACGGCCCTTGGGGCCGGGAACTGGCTGCCGTGACGGCCAACATGGACCTGCGGTTCATCGGCGTCGACGGTCCGCGGTGGATGGTGCGCTGCGTGGTTGCGGGTCCGAGCGGATCCACCGCCGCGAACACCCCTTTGGTGGCAATCGCACGCGACATCCTGCGCGACACCGTCGTCAACCGAGGATCAGAGCCGCATCCGGTGCGGACACCGCTGCCCGTCGTGCTCCCGCAGGTACTCGCCGAGCAGCTGGCGGCCGCACACGAGCAGCAGTTGGCAACAGCGCAGCAGCAACAAGTCGCCGCCCAGCAGCAACAGCAGTCAGCTCCGCCCGCTCCGCCGTCACCTCCAGCGCGACCGACCCCGCCGCCGCGTAGCGGCGAATCCGGTTCTGCCATGCAGCAATTGGGTCAGTAGCAGGTTTTCTTTCAGGCGCTCGCGGTGGTATCGGATTCGATCGCCGCGAGCGCTTTGATGCAGGTGGACCCGAGAACCGCGGGGTCGCGCCCGATCATGTCGAGCGTCGTCGTGGCGACTGCGCCGCGGGGGAGTGCATTCGCCCAGGCCTGCGCCACTGCCGCGGGATGAACCGGATCGTCCACCGCCGAAGCGATGCCGACCGGAATGCCCACCGCCTGTAACGCGCTCTCGCTGAGCGAGTGGTACGACGCCGCCTCGTCGAGCGCGGCCGGGAGATCGGGCCATTGAGAGCGCCAGGAGCGCTCGAGTTCGGCTCCGAGCCACGCCGGACTCGACGCGAGCATCGCTGCGATCACCGCCTCCAATCCTTCGGAGCGCAGTTGTGCTGCGGTGAACCTCGCGCTCGCTGCAGCGGGTGCGTCGTCCGCCGACCCGATCCAGGCCGGAAGCGCTGCCAACACACTCACGGTTCGATCGGGGTTCTCGGCGGCCCACTGGAGCGCCACGGCGGCCCCGATCGAGACGCCTCCGACGATGATTCGGCCGTGCGTGTCCGCGGCTCGGTCCATCGCGTCCAGATAGCCGTCCACGACACGCCGAGGGTCCGGTTCAATTGCGACGATGCGCACACCCAGAGTCGCTAGCGGCGCCCGGAATGCGCGGTCTGCGAAGTGGGCGTCAGAGCCTGTACCTGGGAGAACGACGGCAACGGTCGCCGATTCTGAGTTCTGCATCTTTTGATCTTGCCCGGTGCCCCCGAGACGCGGACTGACCGGTGTGGTTACACGCTCGTAATGGGTCTACAGTGGCGATCACACAGCCCTTCACGTGACGCGAAACCCTTGCGTCACACATGTTCGCAGGAGCGCGCAATGGCACCCGCCGCCGCAGGATATTTTCGTCGACTGACCCAGCGTCTGACCGAGGACGTCGACCAGTTGGACGCCCAGGAGATGGCCGAGTCCAACAAGGCTTCCGGAGGTCAGAAGGCCTGCGATTGTCGTCGCGGTGAAGAAGTCACGATGGTGGGCCGACTCCGCAGCGTCGACGCGTGTCCCAAGTCGGGAAATGCCAGCATCGAGGCCGAGTTCTTCGACGGCACCGAGGTGATCAATCTCGTCTGGATCGGGCGTCGCCGGATCCCGGGAATCGAGACCGGTAAGACCCTGCTGATCCGCGGTCGTGTGGGCGAGCGTGACGGTCGCAAGGCGATCTTCAACCCTTACTACGAACTGCGCGGCGAATAGGCGCGTTTCCCGCATTTACCGTGCAACTCGGTGACTGTGGCACCCTCGACAGGTGACTGAAACACAACAGCGATCGGTAATCGACCAACTCGGCGGGCTGAGTGGTCTGATCTATTCGTCTTTGCCGATTCTGATTTTTGTCCCGGTCAACAGCATCTGGAACCTTACCGCGGCAATCTGGGCCGCATTGGGCGTCGCTGTCGCTATCGCGGCCTGGCGCCTTTTCCGCAAGGATTCCCTCCAACCCGCAATTTCCGGGTTTCTCGGAGTCGGAGTTTCCGCGTTCATCGCCTATCGCACCGGCGATGCCAAAGGATATTTCCTCTTCGGTATCTACACGAGCCTCGCCTACGGTGCGGTCTTCCTGATTTCCATCCTCGTGCGCTGGCCCCTCGTCGGAATCATCTGGGGTTATCTCAACGGGCACGGCAATCTGTGGCGCAAGCACAGCTCCGCCGTCCGGCTCTACGACATCGCGACGGCGGCGTGGGCGCTGGTCTTCGGTGCGCGGTATCTCGTTCAGTCACAGCTCTACGACACCGACCACACCGGATGGCTCGCAGTCGCGCGTATCGGCATGGGTTGGCCATTGACCGGTTTGGTGCTGCTCGTGACGGTCTGGGCTGTGCGGAAGGCCGATCGCATCGTCGAGCCGGAACCGGTTGTGGAGCCCGAAAGCAGCGAGCCCACCGCAACGGACGCAGGGTCCGAAGAGGTGGGCTCGGTGAATCTGACGAAGCCGCGCGAAGACCGCGATCTCAGCTGATCAGGTCCTGGTACTCGGGGTGCTTGTCGAGAAACTTCACGACGTACGGGCAGACCGGGTGAACCTTGAGGCCACGGGCGCGTAGGTCGTCCAGAGCCTGGCGGACGAGAATCGCGGCCAGCCCGAAACCTTCGAAGGCCGGGTAGATCTCGGTGTGGTTGAACGAGACGACGTCACCGGACGTGGTGTAGTCCTCGATGCCGGCGAGGTCGCCGTCTGCATGGATCTCGTACCGGCTCTGGGCTGGATTGTCGGTGACTACGGTGTTTTCGGGTGCTTGTGCCATGTGATTCCCTTTCGTCGTCAGTGTGTTCGTCGGTCAATTCTCCAGGCGGAGTGCAACGCGCAACTGATCCTCGGCGTCGACGGCCGCGACGAACAGGAGTTCGTCTCCACCTTCGATGGGATCGTCCATCTGCGGGACGATCACACGCCCACCCCGCAGAATGGTGACCAGTGCGCAGTCCCGCGGAAGTTCGAGCTTCTTGACGGCTTTTCCGGCAAGAGGTGTGTTGTCGGGCAACGTGATCTCGACGAGATTGGCCTGCCCCTGCCGCAGTGTCATCAGTTTGACCAGGTCACCGACGGAGACGGCTTCTTCGACGAGCGAAGCGAGCATCCGCGGTGTCGAGACGGCGACGTCGACGCCCCACGACTCGTCGAAGAGCCATTCGTTGCGGGGATCATTGACGCGGGCGACAACTCGGCGAACGCCGAACTCGGTTTTCGCGAGCAGACTGAGGACCAGGTTGGCCTTGTCGTCTCCGGTTGCGGCGATCACGACCTCGTAGGACTCCATCGACGCGTCCTCGAGGCGGCTGAGTTCGCACGCGTCCGCGTGTACCCACTTCGCCTCGGGCACCGACTCCGGTTCGATGTGATCGAGTTTGCGCTCGATCAGCATGACGTCGTGTGAGCTTCGAATCAGCTCTCGCGCAATGGAGCGGCCTACGGCGCCGGCTCCGGCGATGGCGACCTTCATCGAGAACTTCCAATCACGTTGTAGTGCAACACAGTCGCAGGCTTGTTGTGAGGGGCGGCGTTCGGATCAGTCATCTGCGGCCTCCGTCAGTCGTCACTCGGCGGCGGGTTGCCGGCCAGTGCGATCGCTTCGGCGACAGTTCCCGATACCGCGGCGATGTAGACCTGGTCGTCGGCCTGGATGACGGTCTTGCGATCGGGGAGCACGCCGGTTCCGAATCGGATGATGAAGGCGACTCTCGAACTGGTCGCGCTCTCGAGTAGTGCGATCGGCTTGCCGGCCCAATCCTCGTGCAGGGCAAGTTCGGTAATCGCAACAGTGCCCGAAGGATCGCGCCACTTCGCGGTCTGACTTTCCTTGGTCAGCGTGTGCAGGAAGCGATCCGTCGACCACGGCACGGTCGCGACGGTGGGGATGCCGAGGCGCTCGTAAACAGCGGCACGCTTGGCGTCGTAAATACGCGCGACGACGCGTTCGACGCCGAAAGTCTCGCGTGCGACTCGCGCTGCGATGATGTTGGAGTTGTCTCCCGAGGACACCGCAGCGAAGGCGTCGGCCCGCTCGATGCCCGCCCGGACCAGCACGTCACGGTCGAACCCCATTCCCAGAACCTTGGTTCCCGGGAAGTCGAGATCGAGACGCAGAAACGCACTCTGATCGCGGTCGATGACGGCGACCTCATGTCCGATCCTGGTCAGAGACGCGGCGAGGGAAGAACCCACTCGACCGCACCCCATGATGACGACATACACGCCCTACTCCGTTCATGGACCCTCATGGCGCGATTGCACGCCGAATCGAACGGTACAGCCCCTCACGGGAAGAGCAAGTACAACGGTCGCCTGCGTGCCGGGTGTCACGACAAAAGGTGAAGTTGGGGCTCTGATGACTCCGAATCGGGCGAGACGGCTTACGCTTTGCACGTGTCTAAGCTCTCGACCGCTACCAAGCGGCTCCTGCTCGGTCGGCCGTTCCGAAGCGACAAACTCGGGCACACGCTGCTACCCAAGCGAATTGCACTACCGGTCTTCGCGTCCGACGCGATGTCGTCCGTCGCGTATGCCCCCGAAGAAATCTTCCTGGTTCTCTCCGTCGCGGGTATTTCCGCGTACGCGTACACACCCTGGATCGGATTGTCCGTCGCCATCGTCATGGCTGTGGTGGTGGCGAGCTACCGCCAGAACGTCCATGCATACCCGTCCGGTGGCGGCGACTACGAGGTTGCAACGGTCAACCTCGGCCCGACCGCCGGTCTCACCGTCGGTAGTGCGCTGATGGTCGACTACGTGCTGACGGTCGCCGTGTCGATCTCGTCGGCGGCGTCGAACATCGGCTCGGCTCTGCCGTTCGTCGCACAGCACAAGGTGTTGTTCGCGGTTGCGGCGATCGTGTTGCTGACCGCGGTCAACCTTCGCGGTATCCGTGAATCGGGGACCGCGTTCGCAATTCCGACTTACGCATTCATCGTCGGCATGTTCCTGATGCTCGGGTGGGGGTTCTTCCGGATCTACGTCCTCGGCGAGGACGTGCACGCGGAGTCGTCGTCGTTCACGCTCAACGCCGAGGATTCGCATCTGTACGGAATTGCCTTCGCGTTCCTGATCGCGCGCGCCTTCTCCTCGGGCTGTGCTGCCTTGACCGGCGTCGAGGCCATCAGTAACGGCGTACCGGCGTTCCAGAAGCCGAAATCGCGCAACGCGGCCACGACCTTGCTGCTGCTCGGGTCGATCGCCATCGTCCTGTTGATGGGCATCATCATCCTGGCTCAGAAGATCGGCATCGTCTACGCACACAATCCGCAGGAACAGCTGGTCGGTGCGCCGGAGGGTTATCACCAGAAGACCTTGATCGCGCAGATCGCCGAAGCCGTGTTCAGTGGTTTCCCGATCGGATTCTTCTTCATGGCGATCGTCACGGCACTGATCTTGGTTCTGGCCGCGAACACCGCGTTCAACGGATTCCCGGTACTCGGATCGATCCTGGCGCAGGATCGGTACCTACCGCGTCAGCTGCACACGCGCGGCGACCGACTGGCATTCAGCAACGGAATCCTCTTCCTCTCCGGTGCTGCGATCGCATTCGTCGTGGTGTTCGGCGCCGAGGTCACCAAGCTCATCCAGCTGTACATCGTCGGCGTCTTCGTCTCGTTCGTGCTCAGCCAGACGGGCATGATCAAGCACTGGACTCGGCATCTGAAGTCCGAGACCGACAAGGCACAGCGGGCCCGGATGCAGCGCTCGCGAGTGATCAATTCGATCGGTCTCGCAATGACCGCCACCGTCCTGATCATCGTTCTGATCACCAAGTTCGCTGCCGGCGCCTGGATCGCCATCGTCGCGATGGTCGCGATCTTCATCGTGATGAAGATGATCCGCAAGCACTACGACAGCGTCGCAGCCGAGCTCGAGGAGCAGGAGTGGGACGGCGTACTGCCCAGCCGCACACACTCGATCGTGCTCGTCTCGAAGTTGCACATGCCGACCATGCGAGCTCTCGCCTACGCGCGAGCCACGCGACCGGACACTCTCGAAGCCATCACGGTCAACGTCGACGAGCCCGACACCCGTGCACTCGTGCGTGAGTGGGAGAAGAGCGACGTGACGGTTCCGCTCAAGGTGATCGAGTCGCCGTACCGCGAAATCACCAAGCCGGTTCTCGATTACGTCAAGCGTGTACGACGCGATGCTCCGCGTGATGTCGTCACCGTCTTCATTCCCGAGTACGTCGTCGGACACTGGTGGGAGCAGATCCTGCACAATCAGAGCGCGCTTCGTCTGAAGAGTCGTCTGCTCTTCCAGCCCGGCGTGATGGTGACCAGCGTTCCGTGGCAGCTGAGTTCGTCGGCAAAGGCAAAGCCGCTGGACATCGAGAAGACCGCAGGCGCCACGCGTCGCGGTTACGACACCGGCGAGAAATGATCACCGGCGAAAAATGATCGGCAACATCGAAATGGCAGGCGTAGTTCGTTGAGTGAGAATTGGACCGGGCAGACCTTCGAGGTCGATCTGGGCAACCCCGGTCACGGCGGGTTCGTCGTCGCCCGGCACGAGGGACGGGTCGTGTTCGTCCGTCACGGTTTGCCGGGGGAGCGGGCGCTGGTCCGGGTGACGGAGGACAAGGGCGGATCGTTCTGCCGCGCCGACGCGATCACAGTTCTCGACGCATCTCCGCATCGCATCGATCCGACATGCCCGATCTCCGGCCCGGGCGGGGCGGGCTGCTGCGACTACTCGCATGCGGATCTGAGTGTCCAACGTGAGATGAAGACCTCGGTCGTGCGTGAGCAGCTTCTGCGACTCGCTCGTGTCGAATCGGACGTCGCGGTAGAGGAACTACCTGGAACCGGAGACGGAACGGGTTGGCGCACGCGAGTCCGGTTGGCGGTGGACGGGCACGGGGTCGCGGGATACCACGCGTACCGGAGCAACCGGATCGTCACGGACCTGCGCTGCACCCAGATCGATCAGAGCGCGTACGACGGTCTCGGCGGTGCGCAATGGGCGCCAGGGAGCGAGCTGCAGGTCGTTCTCGACGCTGCCGGTCAGCGGCACGTCGTGGAAATTGCCGCACCCGCGGTGTCCAAGACGGGACGGCGGACTCCGGGGCGTCGCGGCGCGATGGCACGCCGAGCGGCGAGCGGCGGCCCGCGAAAGACCCGAGTGGCCATCGGATCGGACACAGTGATCGAGCGCGTCGGCAATCGAGAATGGGCGCTGGCCGCGACCGGTTTCTGGCAGGCACATCGCGGCGCTGCGAACGCGTACTCACAGGTGGTCGGGGAGTGGGCCGGAGCCGCTACCGCGGACACGGCGTGGGATCTCTACGGCGGAGTCGGGGTTTTCGCAGCCGTGCTCGCCGACCTTGTCGGGCCGTCCGGCGTGGTGGAGTCCGTCGAATCTTCGGCGCGCGCAGTCGCGGACGGGCGGGCAGCTCTGTCCGATCTCGGTCAGGTGCGCTTCCACAGCGCCCGCGTGGAGAACGTCATCGCGGATCTGGAGCGTTCGCCTGCCGTCGTCGTGCTCGACCCGCCACGTGCGGGAGCCGGCCGTCCGGTCGTGGAAGCTCTCGCCGCAACGGGCGCCGAACGGATCGTGCACATCGGGTGCGACCCGGCGTCGTTCGGCCGCGATATCGGTCTCTACCTGGAGCAGGGCTTCAGAATCGGCGGCCTCCGGGCGTTCGACGCCTTCCCTCAGACACACCACATGGAGTGCATCGCGCTCCTCGAACGCTGACGCGTCCCGAAATCTTTCCCTGAAACGGTGTGACGCTTCTCGCGTTCAGAACAGTTGCTTGCATTACGCAACTAATCGTATAGTTTCGTTCTGCAAGTAGTTTTCCGTTTTCAAGTCACGGCTCGTTCGGGCCACTCGAATTCAGGGGTAGGCAATGTCGGTACAGCCGGAGACGGCCCAGGCGCTCGTCGACACGATCTTCATGTTCGGCAGATCGCTGCGAGCCGCGGTCACCACCGGTGCAGACAGCCTGCTGCCGCCTGCGCTGGTCAGTGTGTTGTTCATGCTGGCGGCGCGTGGGGAGTGCCGACAGAACGAATTGGCCGTCGATCTATGTGTCAGTCAGTCGTCGCTCAGCCGGCAAATGTCGGATCTGGTCGACGCGGGGTATGTCGAGAGAAATCCCGATCCGGCTGACAAGCGGGCGTTCCGCATCCGAGTATCGGAAGAGGGACACGACGTTTTACGGAGAACCACGCAGCGGCGTGCGGCGCGTTTGCGCAACATGCTCGAAGACTGGAGCCAGGAAGAGGCCATGGCCGCAGTGACATCGCTGCAACGTCTCAATGAGACGTTCGGCGCATCGAATCGGCAGGCCTCACCGGCAGTTCCGCACACGGGCGTAGAAAGTATTGGGAGATAAGGCACATGGCAGCAACAGTAGGAGAAACCCGGGCAAGTACCGGAGGTGACGGATCGGCTCGCGAAGCGGGCGCGATGACTCACCGCGAAATTCTCGAAGCACTCACCGGACTCATCGCAGCGCTGTTCACCGCGCTGCTGAGTAGCACCATCGTTTCGACAGCGCTTCCCACGATCATCGGTGAACTGCACGGAACTCAGACGCAGTACGCGTGGATCATCACCACGGCACTGCTCGCCACCGCGGCATCGACGCCGATCTGGGGCAAACTGGCCGACCTTTACAACAAGAAGGTCCTGGTCCAGACCGCGATCGTCATCTTCGTGATCGGCTCGGTCATCGCCGGCGCGGCGCACAATGTTCCGTTGCTGCTCGGTGCACGTGTCATCCAGGGCATCGGCATGGGCGGCCTGACCGCTCTCGTCGTAGCCATCATCGGCACGATCATCCCGCCGCGAGATCGCGGTCGCTACTCCGGATACATGGGTGCGGCAATGGCCGTCTCGATGTCCGGTGGACCGATCCTCGGTGGCGTCCTCGTGGACACTGCCGGCTGGCGCTGGTGCTTCTACGTGTGTGTTCCGCTGGCAGTCATCGCGCTGTTCCTGCTTCAGCGCACACTGCACGTCGAGACCGTGAAGAAGGACAACGTCTCCATCGACTGGATGGGCGCCACCTTGCTCACCGCCGGTGTCAGCGTCCTGCTGATCTGGGTTTCGTTTGCCGGTCAGGACGACTACTACGCCTGGTTCTCGAAGGAGTCGGCCTTCTTCGTCATCGGTGGTCTGGCCCTGCTCGGCCTGACGATGTTCGTCGAATCCAAGGTCAAGGATCCGATCCTGCCGATCAAGATCATCACCGAGCGCACAACTGCTCTCGCGATCATCGCCTCGATCGCAGTCGGTGTCGGCCTCTTCGGCGCGACGACCTTCCTGACGCAGTACTTCCAGACCGCACGCGGATTCGATCCCACCGAAGCCGGATTGCTCACCATTCCGATGGTCGCAGGCATGCTCGTCGCCTCCGTCGGCTCGGGACAGCTGATCACCAAGTTCGGTCAGTGGAAGCCCTTCATCGTCGCCGGCGCAGTTCTGCTGCTGGTCGGTTTCGGGCTGCTGTCGACGATCGACCACGCCACCAGCCTCTGGACCATCGGAATCTTCATCGCCATCGTCGGTCTGGGTACCGGCATGTTGATGCAGAACATCGTGCTCGCGGTGCAGAACACGGTCAGCGTCGAGAACATCGGTGCGGCCAGCAGTATCGTGGCGTTCTTCCGCACGTTCGGCGGCGCGATCGGCGTGTCGGTGCTCGGTTCGATTCTTGCGACCCGCGTCAAGACACTGACAGTCGATTCGGTCTCCACCTTGCCGCCCGAGCAGCAGGCAGTAGCTGGAAAGAGCCTCCAGGACGGCCTCGACCTGAGCAATATGCCTGACTTCGTCTCGCAGATCGTTCGGTTCGCCTACGGCGACGCGACAGGACGGATCTTCCTGGTCGCAGCCGTCGTCGCTGTGGTCACGCTCGTGTCGGTCATCTTCATCCCGAACCGTCCGCTGCGCACCACGATCGACATCGCGACTCCTGACGCCGAGCAGAAGTACGAAGAAGAGCGCGAAGAGAAGAACGAAGAGAAGAACCTCACTCGCTGATCCGCATGCCCGGCTGGTCTACCGCCGGCCGCGTCTTCTGAACAGTTCTCTCACGCCATAGCCCATCGAACGCGGACAGAGATCGATTCTTCGATCTCTCCGCGTTCGACGGCTATCGGGGCCGAATCCGCTTTCATCGCCGCGACACGTCCGCGCATCGGCACGATCTGGTCGAAGTCCTCGAGCACCTCGAGAACTTCGACCAGATCTTTGTCTGCCAGGTCCGCGAACTGTCTGGCTTTCGATTCGGCTGCCGTCCATGCCAATTCGCGTGCTTTTGTCGCCAGATCGCTGCGGTCGTCGAGGTCGAACTCGAGCCCGTCGAGCCGAATCGCGTCGCCGCCCACCGATACACACGCCGCGATGACGGCGGCGGGGGAGTTCGCCGCTTCCGGCTCCAGCTCTCGCAGTACGACTCGGAAAGTTGTCGATGCGGTGAATCCTGTTGTCTCCTGGCGGCCTCCGTCACTCCAGTGAGTCTGCGGATGGACGCTCAGCCCGGCGGTGGTGAGGTCCGCTCCGCGCACACCGCGCGCGTGCAGGGTCTCGGTCAGAGCAGTGGACAGACGCGCGACGGCGTCGAATGCGTCGGAAACGGCCGTCTGTGTCACCGATACTCCGATCGTCAGCCGCACGATGTCGGGAACAGCTGTTGCAGTGGCAGTTCCGGTCACCGTGACAGTGGACGGTTCCGAGGTGAGGGCGGTGGTCGGCATGTGTACTTCCTATCCGATTCGTCCGGCGGATATGACACTCCGCAACATCAGGTCCAATTGCTCGTAGGCGCCCGCAGCCAGTCGTTCGAGAAGCGCAAGTTTCAACTCGGGTGCCTGTGCGGTCAGTTCTGCATATCGCTCCGGAGTCAGCACGGCCACGGTGACCGTGGAATCGGCGCGGATGTCGTTGAGGAACGGAGTGTCGAGGAACATCGTCATCTCGCCGAACGTCATTCCGGCGGAGAGCGTCGTGATGCGGTGCTCGACCCCGTGCGCGTCGGTGAACATGGTGCT
This sequence comes from Rhodococcus sp. 5A-K4, assembly GCF_046097995.1. Taxonomy (NCBI): domain Bacteria; kingdom Bacillati; phylum Actinomycetota; class Actinomycetes; order Mycobacteriales; family Nocardiaceae; genus Rhodococcus; species Rhodococcus sp. 5A-K4. Next base: position 74,192 of record NZ_JBJURM010000008.1, on the reverse strand, counting down.
GACCTGGCCACTGAGAATCAGGTAGAAGCCAGACGCCGATTCACCTCGGCGGGCGATCTTCTCGCCGCGGGCATAGGTACGAGTCTCCAACTCTGCCGAGAATCCCTCGATCTGTGCCGCGGACAGAGCATCGAGAACTGGGTGGTCCTCGATCGAGATCGTCGACGCCTGCCGTTCGGCCTCACAATGCACCGCAAGCAACGTGTCTTCGCACCACTGCATGGCGGAATCGAGATCCGCAAAAACCCGACCACTTCTTCTGGCGGGGTCGATGCTCGAACTTCGTTGTCCCAGCAGTCCTTGCGGATCGACGACGGCCACCGCACAAGCCTGCTCGGCCAGTTGAACCTGCAGCGCGGTGATCATGCGTACTGCGACGTCGCTGGCGTCGTCGACACGGCGGACGTCGATGACGACAACTTCGAGGCCCTCGTCCACCGAGCCGATTTCGCGGACCGCCGATTCGGCACCGGTGAAGAGGAGATCGCCGTGCAGTTCGTAGACCCGGCTGCGCTTGCCGACGTCGTCGAGCACAGCCTGTTCGGTCGGGGTGCGTCGTACTCGCGACGGTGCTTCGATGACGCTGTATCTGGCCCGGATCGACGAGCGTGACGCCCGCGTCACGTGGAGGAAGTGCAGTTCGAGTTCCTTCGACAGTGCCCGGGCAGACGCAACTCCGCGAACGCTGTTTCCGTGAACGTCGAGCCTGGGGGAGTACACCGCGATGCCGATCTGGCCGGGCAGAACCGCCAGGACTCCGCCGCCGACGCCGCTCTTGGCCGGCAATCCGACCTCCACCAGCCACTTTCCGGCGCCGTCGTACATGCCGCACGTCGCCATGACGCTGAGGACCTGTTCGACGCCCGCGGGGGCCAGCGCGCGCTCGTGGGTGAGCGGATTGACACCGTTGTTCGCCATCGTCGCAGCCATCAGACTCAGGTCGCGGCAGGTCACGTCGATCGAGCATTGACGGAAATACAGGTCGACGGCCTCGTCGGGATTGCCGGTGATGACGTCGAAGGATCGCAGCATGTGTCCGATCGCGCGGTTGCGGTGACCGGTGCGCGCCTCGGAGGTGTAGACCGACTCGTTGAATGCCAGTTCGCGGCCCGCGTACCTCGAGTACGCCGAGCGGATGCGCTCGAAGCGGGCCTCGGGATTCGGGCCGGCGACCAGTGATGCAGCGGTGATCGCCCCGGCATTGATCATGGGGTTTCGTGGCCGTTCGGTGAGCGGGTCGAGGCTGATTTCGTTGAACGGCTCGCCGGATGGTTCGACGTCGATTTTCGCGGCAACCGCCTCGCTTCCCCGATCGGCGAGAGCCAAGGCGTAGGTGAAGGGTTTCGAGATCGACTGAATGGTGAACGGGATTCGCGAGTCGCCGATCTCGTAGACGTAACCGTCGACGGTGGCGATGCAGATTCCGAACGAATCGGGGGCGACCGCCGCGAGTTCGGGGATGTAGTCGGCCAACTCGCCCTCGTCGAGTGATCGGACTTCGTCGAACACTCGCGTTATCAGGTCTTCGACCACAGTTCCCATATGTCGACCTTAAGCCGACATGGCGGTCGTTTTGTGAAACAAGAGTTGTCGAGTCGATTGCGACGGATCCCATTTGTCTGTGATTGCGATCACGAGCGATCCGTGGGATTTCGCTGTTACGCGAAGTCACACCGGATTCGGGCCGAGTCCGCGTGTCGGTTCGCCGGAACGCTCCGTAGACTGGCAGCACTGTCGCGAAGACAGCCGCGGCGCGCACCGGTGCAGCTGTGAAGCACGGAGGGAGCGATCTCGTTGGGTGTTCTTGCCCGCATTCAGGGTCCTGACGATCTACGTCAGTTGAGCCACGCCGAGATGACGGAGTTGGCCGACGAGATTCGTGAGTTCCTCGTGCTGAAGGTCGCTGCGACCGGTGGTCACCTCGGGCCCAACTTGGGCGTCGTGGAGTTGACCCTCGCACTGCACCGAATTTTCGACTCGCCGCAGGACGCGATCATCTTCGACACGGGCCATCAGGCCTACGTGCACAAGATCCTCACCGGTCGTCAGGATCAGTTCGACACTCTGCGTAAGCAGGGCGGACTGTCCGGGTATCCGTGCCGCGCCGAGAGCGAACACGACTGGGTCGAGTCCTCTCACGCTTCCGCCGCGTTGTCCTATGCCGACGGCCTCGCGAAGGCCTTCGCGCTCACGGGCCAGAATCGCCACGTTGTCGCCGTCGTCGGTGACGGCGCCCTGACCGGCGGAATGTGTTGGGAAGCCCTCAACAACATCGCAGCCGGAAAAGACCGTTCGGTGGTGATCGTCGTCAACGACAACGGCCGCTCGTACGCGCCGACCATCGGCGGCCTCGCCGACCATCTTTCGGCACTGCGCACCGCACCGAGTTACGAGCGCGCCCTCGACAGTGGCCGACGCATGGTCAAGAGACTGCCCTGGGTGGGGCGCACCGCGTACTCCGTCCTGCACGGAATGAAGGCGGGTCTCAAGGACGCTGTCAGCCCTCAGGTCATGTTCACCGATCTGGGTATCAAGTACCTCGGACCGGTCGACGGACACGACGAAGCCGCCATGGAATCGGCGTTGCGCCGGGCGAAGGCCTACGGCGGACCGGTCATCGTTCATGCCGTCACTCGTAAGGGCAACGGTTACGCACACGCCGAGAACGACGTGGCCGACCAGATGCATGCCACCGGCGTCATCGATCCCGTCACCGGTCGCGGCACTAAGTCGTCCGCGCTGGACTGGACGTCGGTCTTCTCGGCCGCATTGATCGAGCAGGCTTCGCGTCGTGAGGACATCGTCGCCATCACCGCGGCGATGGCCGGGCCCACCGGCCTCGCGGCCTTCGGGGAGAAGTTCCCCGATCGGATCTTCGACGTCGGTATCGCCGAGCAGCATGCGATGACCTCGGCCGCCGGTCTTGCACTTGGCGGACTTCACCCCGTCGTTGCTATCTACTCGACCTTCCTCAATCGGGCTTTCGACCAGTTGTTGATGGACGTCGCACTGCTCAAACAACCGGTGACAGTCGTGCTCGACCGCGCCGGGGTCACCGGAGTCGACGGCGCCAGCCACAACGGCGTCTGGGATCTTTCGCTGCTCGGAATCATCCCGGGGATTCGCGTCGCGGCACCGCGTGATGCAGACACACTGCGGGAAGAACTGGACGAGGCGCTTCTCGTCGACGACGGCCCAACGGTCGTACGGTTCCCGAAGGGTGCTGTACCCGAAGCGATTCCGGCAGTGAAGCGACTCGACGGAATGGTCGACGTTCTCAAGGCCAGCGAGGGTGAGCGCGGCGACGTGCTCCTCGTCGCGGTGGGCCCGTTTGCATCCTTGGCACTGGAGATTGCCGAGCGGCTCGACAAGCAGGGCATCTCGGTTGCCGTCGTTGATCCGCGATGGGTTCTGCCGGTCGCGGATTCGCTGGTGAAGATGGCGGACAAGTACGCCCTTGTGGTCACCATCGAAGACGGCGGTCTGCACGGCGGCATCGGTTCGACGGTCTCGGCCGCGATGCGTGCCGCCGGAGTGCACACGTCGTGCCGCGACATGGGCGTTCCCCAGCAGTTCCTCGATCACGCCAGCCGCGAAGCCATCCACAAGGAACTCGGACTCACGGCTCAGGACCTCTCCCGCAAGATCACCGGCTGGGTGGCGGGGATGGGCAGCGTCGGCGTCCACGTCCAGGAAGACGCGTCGTCGGCTTCGGCTCAGGGCGAAGTCGCGCAAGGCTGACGGCTCGTCTCACGATAATCTCGAAAAGCGGTGGCCCTCGGATCAATCCGAGGGCCACCGCTTTTCGGTGTGAAACCGTGAGATCTCGCTACTGGACGGATTCGAGTGTGCTGCCTCGCGTTTCCTTCACGAATCGCAGGACGACGAACAGTGACAACGCTGCCATGACGGCGTAGCCGGCGTAGGTGTACGACAGATTCCAATCGGCCAGTGCCGGGAACGTCCAGGAGACCAGGAAGTTCGCGACCCAGTTGGTGGCGGTCGCAATTCCTACTGCTGCAGCACGCACGCGATTGGGGAACATTTCGGAGATCAACACCCAGACCACCGGGCCCCAGGACAGAGCGAAGAAGAACACGAATGCGTTCGCACCGATAAGTGCGATAGTCGCGTTGGCTCCGGTCAGCGTGGCCACCGATTCGCCGATCTCGTTCTTGGTCACTGTTGCCGAATGGAAACAGAATGCCGCGGTGCCCAGTGAGATGGCCATACCGGCGGAACCGACCAACAACAGCGGTTTTCGACCGACCCGGTCGATGACGGCGATGGCGACAAACGTACCGACGATGTTGACCAAGGCGCTCACGACGCTGATCAGAAGGGAGCGGTCGGCGCCGAATCCCACTGCCTGCCACAGGGTGCTGGAGTAGTAGAAGATCACATTGATACCGACCAGCTGCTGCAGTGCGGCCAACGCGATACCGACCCACACGAGGTGGGAGACGCCGAGCCGCTTCGAGAAGAGTTGGCGGACCGTGGTTTTGGCCTGCTTCTCGCTGAGCGAGTCGCGGATCTCGTTCATCCGCTCGGTGACGGCGTCGTGATCGCCGCCTTCCAGGTCGGAGATGATCTTGCGAGCGCGATCGTCCTTGCCCTGCGCTACGAGGAATCGCGGCGACTCGGGAATCGTGGTCGTCATGATCAGATACAGAACTGCGGGAACGGCTTCGAGCATCAACATCCACTGCCAGGCCTCGAGGCCCGCGATCTGATTGCGATCGCCACCGGCCGCGGCCTGGAGTGCGTAGTTGACCAACTGCGACACGGCGATTCCGAGAACGATCGCCAATTGGTACATCGAACCGAGACGGCCGCGAATCGCAGCGGGAGAGATCTCCGCGATGTACGCCGGAGCGATGACCGATGCGAAACCGACGGCCAGGCCGCCGACCACGCGCCAGAACGTGAGGTCGTAGACGCTGAACGGAACTGCGGAACCGACGGCGCCGATTATGAACAACACCGCGGCTATTTGCATGACGCGGATGCGGCCGAGGCGATCTGCGAGTGTGCCTGCGATCCAGGCGCCGAGTGCTGCGCCGAGCAGAGTCAGTGAGACCGTGAGCCCGGTGCCCGAGGCGCCGATGTCGTACTTGTCTCGGATCGCACCGACTGCCCCGTTGATGACGGCGGTGTCGTATCCGAACAGAAAACCGCCGAGCGCGGCGGCGCCGGCGAAGAGCACTGCATGTCCGACGTCGGCGCGAGTAGCGCCGGATCCACCGCCGGAGGCGGTTCCGCTGAATGCCATTCCTGCCCCCTCAAAGGCCCTACGGTCGACACCCCGATGCGTCGATCCATCCGCGAGCACTCTGCACGCTACGCCCACCGGACGAGATTTGGCGGGGACTCACGCGCCGTTATCCAGCTGAGTCCATTCCCAGGTCGAAACAACCGGACGCAGAGACAAGGTATTGATTGCAGTCAGTATGCAAACAATAATGTCGGTGCAGGTGAGGGCGGTTTACTTACCCGCGAGACTCTCGGCTTTTGCTGCGATGTCCTCGAGATCCTTTGCCATGAATTTCCGGGTCACCCGCGCGCCCAATCGACCGAATACCGCTGTGAAGATCTTCGAGATACGTGAAGTGGATTCGGATTCGCCGGAGAAGTACATCTCGAGGATCGTGCCTGTGGCGTCAGGCTTCAGAGTGAACCCGCTCGTGTAGTTCATGCCGTGGGAGTTGGCTTTGAGGGTGTCGTGAAAATCCCGTTTCTAGGCGGTCGCGCGCTTTGCGGCTTCACTCAACGTCGGTGTGATCTGGCCGAGGACCCAAGGCGTGCTCAGGACGTTGACGTTGCTCAGTCCGCCGATGACGCGGGTGTCGCTGAGGAATGCGGTGGATCCGCGTTTGACCGCGTCGAGTCCACCGACTGCGGGTATGCCGGACGGATCACCGGAGCCGTCGGTGAAGCCGACGATCACGTCGGCGTCGATGTCGGCGATGTTCTCGTAGGAGATCGTCTTGAAGAACGATCCACCTGCATTGTCCGCGGCGAGCTTCTCGACGCCCGGCGCGTTGACGAATCCGAGTTCCGTCAGCACCTGGACCCGCGGGTCGGTGGGCAGATAGACGTTGATGTTGCTCGAATCGGTGTCGAAGTTGACCACTGCCAATGTCTTTCCGGCGAACTCCGGGTGGGCTGCGGCGGTATCGGCGAGAGTCGCGTCGAGGCCGTCGACGAGCTTCTCGGCCTCTTCGCTCTTGCCGACTGCCTTGCCGACGATGCGGGTCTGGTCCTGCCAGGACGTCTGCCACGCTGCGCCGGGATAAGCGGCCGTCGGTGCGATCTTGCTCAGTTGGTTGTAGACGGATTCCTCGAAGCCCTCGTACGGCGCCAGGATGACGTCGGGGGTCAACGACGCGATGGACTCGATCGGCGGTTCTCCGCTGGCCGGCATGTCGAAGAGCGTTGTCTTGTCCGCGTCGAAGTAGTCCTGGGCCCAGGGCATGACGCCGTTGTCGTCCGCACCGTAGGTGTACTTGGGCTGTCCGACCGGAGTCAGATCGAGTGCGTACAGGATGTCCTGCGCGTTCCATCCGAGGGTGACGAGGCGCTCGGGCTTCGAGTCGATGGTCGTGGTGCCGAAGGTGTTCTCGATGCTGACGGGGAATCCGTCCGTACCTTGGGATGTCGTGGATGTGCCTGAATCCGAGGAGCACGAGACAAGTGCGGTGACCGCGATTGCAGCCGCACCGAGGGCAGTGAAGCCCCGAAGAGAAGTTTTCATGAAGGGCAGCCTAACCTACTGAATTTCGGCAGCCAAACGAAACCGATTGTGCCGTTTATGCAGGTGGCGGTCGGATCTGGACCGCGTTTCTCAGGGCGCCGTTTCGGTGGGCGATACTTTCCTCGTGCGATCTCAGCAGAAGATTCTCGGCGCCGCCCTCGGACTGATCGAAGGTGGCGGATTCGAGGCTGTGAACATTGCCGCAGTTGCCACCGCGGCCGGTGTCTCGCGCCAGACGGTGTACTCGATTTTCGGTACACGTGAAGAGGTCGTCTCCCAGGCGATGGGCGGTCTCGCTGTCGAGGTTCTCGGGGAGATCACGGCACAGGTGGAGTCGGTCGACACGGCGTGCGACTACGTCGTCGAATTCATCGTTGCCGCGCGAACTGCCGTGCGTGCTCACCCGGTGCTCGCGACTCTGCTCCTCGCCGAGCGGGGAAACCCTGTCTTCGATCTCGAAATGATGAGTCGAGCAATACCTTTCGCTGGTCAGATGCTCGCCCCTATGGTCGAACGTGGCCTCGCCACGGAGGCGGAGTTGGATGAGATAGTGGAAATTGCCGTGCGACTGGGGCTTTCGGTTGTTGCATTCGACAGTGACCTCGTCCATTCCGATGACTCCTTGCGGGCCTTTCTCTCGAGGTGGCTCGGGCCCGCAATCCGGTCGACCTCGTAGTTCCTCGCCTGCTCCGCCAAAACCTTGACACTCGAGCGTCAGAGTGTCTAGTTTTGGCGTGCCCGGAATTCTCTGGCGACATTCTTCGAGGGAGCACCAGTCATGTCCGGAGTGAAACGTAGATCGTTCTTGGCCGGTACGGCCGCCGTGGGAGTCGCGATGATGGCGCCACGCACTGCCAAGGCTGCAACAGGGATTCCGCTGACACGTGAAGTGCACCGTGTCGTGGTTATCGGTTCGGGGTTCGGCGGAGGGGTGACGGCACTTCGCTTGGCCGAGGCCGGGGTTCCGGTCACCCTGCTGGAGAGAGGGATTCGGTGGCAGACCGGGCCGAATGCCGAAACTTTTCCGCATCCCGCCAGTCCGGACAAGCGTATCCTCTGGCATCAGTCCAACCCGACTCTGTTCGGCAGGCCGGCGATCTTCGAGCCATACGCGGGTTTGTTGGAGACGGTGACCGGTGAGAACATGACCGCGATCTGCGCAGCCGGGGTGGGCGGCGGATCGCTTGTGTACCAAGGGATGACGCTGCAACCGGAAGAAGCGGTCTTCAACACGCACTTTCCGGAGGAGCTCGATTACGCACGAATGGACCGCGTCCATTACCCGCGGGTGGCGCGGATGTTGCAAGTGGAAACTGCACCCGACGAACTGATTTCCAGCCCGAACTACGAGGCGGCACGTGTATTCGCGCGTAACGCAACGCGTTCCGGTCTACCCGTGTCGAAGATTCCGATGCCGATCGACTGGAACTACGCGTTGGCCGAACTGCGGGGTGAGATGAAGCCGTCGTACACCAACGGTGACGGCGCGCTCGGTGTCAACAACGGGGGCAAACATTCGGTGGATGTCACCTACATTGCGGCAGCGGAAGCGACCGGATTGGTGAATGTGGAGACTCTGCACCAGGTCACCGATGTCGAGCGGGCGGCCGACGGACGGTGGCGTGTGTACGTGGACCGGACCGACATTTCCGGCAACATTCTCGAGAACAAGATTTTGACGACGGATGCGCTCGTGATGGCTGCCGGCAGCATGAACACCACCAAACTCCTGGTCCGCGCCGCGGCAACGGGGCGGATCACGGATTTGCCCGACGAACTCGGCGCGGGGTGGGGGACCAATGCCGACCGGATCTACATCTGGTCGGATCTCGCGGAGAATTTCGGCGCGACGCAGGGCGGGCCGGTCGTCTACGGCAGCCGGAACTGGGACGACCCGCATAACGCGTTCACCGTCATTCAGGCGTCGTTCCCGCCGGTGGCGTTCGACGCTCACAGCACGGTGATGGTCGGATTCGGGGTCAGCAGCGACCGAGGTCGGTTCGTGTACGACTCAGCGCGAGGCGAGGCGGTGCTCCGTTGGCCGAGGGATGGCGACTCTGCGATCCAGCAAGGCCACATCGGACCTGCGGCCCAGCAGATCGCGGCAGGAGGACTGCTCACCGACACCAACGCGTTACTGCCGTCCACCTGGCATCCCCTCGGCGGTGCCTGCATGAACTCGGTGTGCGATCTTGATGGTCGGGTTCTGGGCCAGCGGGGGTTGTACGTGCTCGACGGCGCTCTGCTGCCGGGCAACTCCGCTGCGTGCAATCCGTCGATGACTATCGCCGCCGTCGCGGAGCGTGCGCTCGAGAATATCGTGAAAGACGATGTGGGAAAACTATTCTGAACCTGCGCAAACGCCACGGACGGCGTACCCGAAGGCACGCCGTCCGTGACGGGTCGATCGACTGACTCAGACGCTGGCAACACCAGGCGCGAGGAAGCGCTTGCCGTTGACAGCCTCGGAGGTACCGGTCCGGTCCAGGTACGGCGTGATGCCGCCGTTCCAGAATCCGAACCCGCCGCCGAGCAGCAGGCAGAGGTCGATGTCCTCGGCTGCCGCTACGACGCCCTCGTCGAGCATGATCTGAATTTCCTCGGCAAACGCACGACGTGTGCGCTCGAGGACCTCTTCCGAAGTGGACACCTTGTCACCCTGCGGCCACAGTGCGGCGACCTCGGGATCGACGGCCTGACCGTTCTCGCCCCAGGTCCACACGCCGGGCTTGCGAGCCTCGACGAGTGCTTCGAGTCCAGGTGAGCTCTTGAACCGGTCCGGGTAGGACTCCTGCAGGGTCTCACCGGTGTGCAGAGCCACTGCGGGTCCGACGAGGGCCAGCAAGGTGAACGGCGACATGGGCATGCCGAGTTCGGCGATGGCGTTGTCCGCGACGTCGAAGGGGGTGCCTTCGTCGACGGCGGACATGACCTCACCCAAGGTGCGGGTGACGAGGCGGTTGAAGACGAAGCCGGCCTTGTCGCCGCACAGGACAGCAGACTTCTTCAGTGACTTCGCGGTGGCGAAAGCCGTTGCGAGCGTAGCGTCGTCGGTCTTGCTGCCCTTGATGATCTCGAGGAGTGGGAGAACGGCAACCGGGTTGAAGAAGTGGAAGCCCACCACGCGCTCGGGATGCTTCAGCTCGGACGCCATCTCCGTGATGGAGAGCGACGAGGTGTTGGTCGCGAGGATGGTTTCGGGAGCGATGAACTGCTCGAGTTCCGCGAAGACCTTCTTCTTGACGTCCATGTTCTCGAAGACGGCTTCGATGACGAAGTCGGTCTTGGCAAACGCGGCCTTGTCGAGTGAGCCGGAGACGAGGGCCTTGAGACGGTTCGCGGCGTCGGGGGACAGGCGCCCCTTGCCGAGGAGCTTGTCGATTTCGGTGTGGACGTAGCCGACACCCTTGTCGATGCGCTCCTGGTCGATGTCGGTCAGGATGACCGGCACCTTGAGCTGGCGGACGAAGAGCAGCGCGAGCTGGCTGGCCATGAGACCGGCACCGACGATGCCGACGCCGCTGACCTTGCGGGCGAGCGAGCGGTCGGGTGCTCCGGCGGGGCGCTTGGCGCGCTTGTTCACCAGATCGAAGGCGTACAGACCTGCACGGAGTTCGTCGGTCAGGAGGAGGTCGGCAAGAGCCTCGTCCTCGGCCGCGAAGCCCTTGTCGAGCGAAGCGGCATCGGTGATGTCGGTACTGCGAGCCAGTTCGAGCAGCTCGACGGCCTTGACGGCGCCGGGAGCGTTGCCCTTGGTCTTGCCGTCGACGATCGCCTTCGCACGAGCGATCGCGTCGTCCCAGCCCTGGCCACGATCGATCTCGGGGCGAGCGGGGGTCACTGTGCCGGCGAGGACCTGCGACGCCCAGGCGAGGGACTGCTCGATGAAGTCGGCAGAATCGAGAACGACGTCGACGACGCCGAGTTCGAGTGCCTTCTTGGGGGAGAGCACCTTGTTCTGGTTCAGCGAGTTCTCGATCACCACGGTGACGGCGTTCGACGGGCCGACGAGGTTGGGGAGCAACTGCGTTCCGCCCCAACCGGGGACCAGACCGAGGAATGCTTCCGGAAGACCCAGTGCGCCCGCATTGGCGGCAACCGTGCGGTAGTGGCTGTGCAGGCCGACCTCGAGGCCGCCGCCCAGAGCGACACCGTTGATGAAGGCGAACGTGGGAACGGACGACTCACGCAGGCGTCGGAACACCTTGTGACCCAAGCGGCCCAGCTCGAGTCCCTGCTCGCGAGAGGTGATCGCGGGAACACCCTTGAGGTCCGCGCCGGCGGCGAAGATGAACGGCTTGCCGGTGACGGCGATGGCAACCGGGTTGGCTGCGAAGGCTTCGTCGAGGGCGGCGTCGAATGCTGCGAGTCCGCCGGGACCGAATGACGACGGCTTGGTGTGGTCGAAGCCGTTGTCGAGGGTGATCAGTGCAAACGGGCCCTCGATGCCGGGGACCGAGATGATCTTCGTGTAGGCGTTCGTCACGACCTCGTCGGCGAATGCTGTTGCAATATCAGACATTTAGTTAACCCCTGCCTGGTAGTCAGCGTGGTTCGGGTTCTCCCAGATGACGGTGCCGCCCATGCCGAGGCCGATGCACATGGTGGTCAAGCCGTAGCGCACGTCGGGACGCGTCGCGAACTGGCGGGAGAGCTGCGTCATCAGGCGAACGCCCGAGGAAGCGAGGGGGTGGCCACACGCGATGGCGCCGCCCCACTGGTTGACGCGCGGGTCGTCGTCGGCGATTCCGTAGTGCTCGAGGAACGCGAGGACCTGAACGGCGAACGCCTCGTTGATCTCGAAGAGTCCGATGTCCTCGATCTTCAGGCCGGTGCGTGCCAGGAGCTTCTCGGTGGCGGGAACCGGGCCGATACCCATGACGGCGGGGTCGACGCCCTGGTAGGCGAAGCCCACCATGCGCATGCCGACCGGCAGGCCGAGCTCGGCTGCGGTGTCCTCACCGGCGAGCAGTGCTGCGGTGGCGCCGTCGTTGAGTCCGGCGGCGTTACCGGCGGTGATGCGTCCGGCCGGGCGGAACGGCGTCTTGAGCTTCGCGAGATCTTCGACGGTGGTTCCGGGGCGCGGTGGCTCGTCTTCGGTGGCCAGACCCCAGCCCGCGGAACTGCGGGTGGCGACGGGGACCAGGGTGTCGGCGATGAAGCCGGCCTTCTTGGCAGCGTCGTACTTGTTCTGGCTGTTGACGGCGTAGGCGTCCGTGCGGTCCTTGGTGATGGTCGGGAACCGGTCGTGCAGGTTCTCGGCGGTGTTACCCATCACGAGGGCGCTCGGGTCGACCAGGCGGTCGGCGAGGAAGCGCGGGTTGGGGTCTGCGCCCTCACCCATCGGGTGGTGGCCCATGTGCTCGACGCCACCGGCGATCACGACGTCGTACTGGCCGAAGCCGATGCCCGACGCGGTGGTGGTGACGGCGGTCATCGCGCCGGCACACATGCGGTCGATGGCGAATCCTGGAACGGTTTCGGGGAGACCGGCGAGGATCGCAGCGGTGCGGCCGATGGTCAGGCCCTGGTCACCGGTCTGCGTGGTGGCTGCGACAGCCACTTCGTCGATCCGTGCGGGATCGAGCTGCGGGTTACGGCGAAGCAGCTCACGAATCGCCTTGACGACGAGATCGTCTGCGCGCGTGTCGGCGTACATGCCTTTCGGGCCGGCCTTGCCGAACGGGGTGCGAATGCCGTCGACGAAGACGACGTTGCGTTGGTTGTTTGTGGATGGAGCCACGCGAATTCCTCCTGATGGAGCTGCCCACCACTCCGAAGTGCGGTGAGACGTTGGTTCGGCGATCACGGCCAGGCGTCCGGCCTCGTATCGAGCGTACTACTGCCCATTACTGACCGGTAACTTAACGTGCCGAATTGCTCCAACCTCACACCGGGGTCAGGTCAGGATTCAGGCTCTTCTACTTCGGGCTCGGCCGGGACCACGGAGTTCAGTGCCTCGGCGAGGACGGGAACCGTCAAAGTGCGTTGCCAGCCACGTGCGCCACCGGAAGTGAGCTTGGTCTCGATTGCGCTCTCGACTTCGGTGATGTCGGAGTCGGGTTCCAACTTCCAGTCCCAGCACAGGCGCCTGACCAGGTCGGGTTGGAGCAGATTCTCCACGGGCACCGACACTTCCTTGCTCAGGTCCGACAGTGCGGCCCGAGCCGCCGTCAGTCGATCGGCCGCCGCCGGGTCCTGGCGAGCCCACCGGCCGGCGGCAGGGGGTCCGATGATCGGCGGGGTCTTCGGCGGAAGCTCGCTGTCCGGGAGCCTGCGCGCAGCTTCCAGCGCGTCCATCCACACACGCGAATACCGGCGTTGACGTGGTCCGCCGAACACGGGAAGCGAACGGAGCGCATCCAGCGACTGAGGATCTTTGAGAGCGGCGTCGATGATGGCGGAGTCAGGGAGAACCCGGCTCGGCGACACGTCGCGCTTGCGCGCGAGATCCTCACGCGCCTGCCACAGCGCCCGTACTGCCGCCAACTGCCGAGTGGTCTTGAGCGAGGTGATGTGCGATGTACGACGCCAACGGTCGGGCTTGGGCTTGGGCGGGCCGGCCAGACGGATGTACTCGAACTCCTCCTTCGCCCACTCGAGCTTGCCCTGGGATTCGAGTTCGGCTTCCATGGCGTCGCGCAGTTCGAGAAGCACTTCGACGTCGAGGGCGGCGTAGTTCAACCAGGCGTCCGGCAGCGGACGTGTCGACCAGTCCGCGGCCCCGTGACCTTTGCGAAGTTCCACCCGAAGGGTTCGTTCCACTATCGCGGCGAGTCCGACTCGTTCGAACCCGGCCAGTCGACCGGCCAGTTCGGTGTCGAACAGCTCGGCCGGTGTCAGGCCCAGTTCGGCGAGGCCGGGGAGATCCTGATCGGCCGAGTGCAGCACCCATTGCAACGGGTTGATCGCCTCGGCCAACGGCTGCAGGTCCTGCGCTGTCGGGATCGGGTCGAGCAGGAACGATCCCGCTCCTTCGCGTCGGAGCTGGATCAGGTACGCCCGTGCCGAATAACGGAATCCGGATGCCCGCTCGGCGTCCACGGCGAGCGGGCCGTGGCCGGAGGCCAGCGCGGCCGCGGCGTCGGCGACACCGGCGGCAGTGGTGATGACGTCCGGAACTCCGTCACGCGGAACGAGCAGCGGAACTACGTCGGAGGTGGGCTCGGTTGCATCATCGGTGACTTCGGACATGGTCACTGACTCTACGTCGCAGTCGGGGCCGGGGTTGTCACCTCAGCGTCGAACAGTTCGTCGAGTGCGGCTCCGAAACCTTGCGCGAGCTGGTCCAATTCGGGTGCCAGATCGGAGCAACTGACGATGCCGACGTCGAGTTTTCCGTCGAGTGACATCACCGTCACGTTGAGTCCTGCCCCGTGAAAGATCGGGCCGAGCGGGAACATTCCCTTGATCTGGGCGCCGAGGAAGTAGAGCGGGACCGGCGGCCCGGGCACGTTCGAGACGACCAGGTTGGACACGACGGGGTGACGCTCGGCGAGTTTGAGCGACGAGTACACCCGCATGGCGGCGCCGAACACCGCTGGTGATGCGAACTGGGACCAGTCCTGGAGCATGTTCGCACCCAGAGCCTCGTTGTGGTTCTTCGAGGTGGCGTTGTAATCGCTGATCGCGTGCAGACGCTCGACCGGATCGCCGATCTGGGTGCCCAGCTGCGTGAACATGCCCGAGATCTGGTTTGTGCCCGGCCGATCGGATTTACCGTGGACCGATACGGGGACCATCGCGACGAGTGAGTCCTCCGGCAGTTCGTCGCGGTCCTCGAGGTAGGTCCGCAAAGCACCCGCGCACAGCGCGAGAACCACATCGTTGACCTTGACGCCGTGGCGATCTTTGACGGCTTTGACCTTCGCGAGATCGAGCTGGCTGAAGGCGACGTTGCGGTGGCCGGTGATCGCGCCGTTGAACGAGGTCCGCGGCGCGGTGAAGGGAGCAGGCATCGCTTCACCCTTGCGTGCACGCGTCACCCACTTGGGGAGCATGGCGATTCCGCCCGGGACCAGACGGGCAATTCTTGCGGGCCGGGCGATGACGGCCATGAGTCCGCCGATGGCGATGTCCAGCGTTCCCGCGTCGCCCGCACCCTGTGCGGTGGGATCCACGAGCGCCGGTGAATCCGGTTCGAGGCTGCACAGCTGAGCGAGGATGTTCGCGCCGGTGACACCGTCGGCAGCGCTGTGATGAATCTTCGACATGACGGCGATCTGTCCGTCGGCAAGTCCCTCGATGACCCACATCTCCCATAGTGGGCGGGAACGATCCAGCGGTTGGCTCGCGATGTGTCCGGCGAGTTCTGCCAGTTCCGCGTGTGTGCCCGGAGCAGGTACCGCGGTCCGGTGGCAGTGCCGCTCGATGTCGAAATCGTGATCGTCGACCCACACGGGGTAGTCGAGATTGAGGCGGGAATCTTTGAGTTTGCGCCGGAAGGTCGGCATCGTGGCCATCCGCGAGTCCAACTCGCGAAGCAGCTTCCGGTAGTCGTAACCGCCCGGAATGGTCGAGGGGTCGAGCAGTACGAGTCCACAAACGTGCAATAGCTGGGTCGGTGTTTCCAAGTAGAGGAAGGTCGCGTCGAGTCCGCTGAGACGTTGCATGACTCATTTTAGAACAGGTTCTAGTATTTTTCCGGGGGAATGCGTAAACGAGTAGTGGAGTTAGTCGCCCTGCCGCGACAGCGTGGTTATCCCGGCAGGCGGAAGTCCTGCCGCGTACGCGAGAACTTCACAGAAAGCCTCGACATGGTGAGCCAAGTCCGATGACGTTGCAGTCCAGGATGCACGTAACTCGAGTTGGTGGGCTCGCGGCGGGCCCGCGATGTCGCCGTATCGCACGGAAGTTGTGGCTGTGACCGTACCGCCCAGGGCCACAAAAGGTTCCGGTCCGGCTTCGAGTGCGTCCACCAGCCAACTCCAGGCTACTTCGGGAAGTAGTGGATCCGCGGCGACGGCTTCGTCGAGATCGGCCTGGATGTAGGCCACCAACCGCATGGTGCCGTTCCATGCCTCGTCGCCGTCCGGATCGAACAACAGGATCAGGCGGCCGAAAGCGTCGCCTTCGGACTGTTCGGCCACGACGTCGGAGTCCGGGTGCAGAACCTCGGCTCCCACTGCGTGGCTGTACGGAGCGAGACGCTGCGGCGGGCGGATGGGACCGACCTCTATCTCGGGCCGAACCCGCGCAGCGGTCATCGCCTCCACGGCGGCACGGAACTCGGCCGGGTCGGCTGTCGATCCGGATGTCGTCACAGGTCAGGACGTTAGTCGGGGATAAGGGCGGGTAGGTGGAGGCGCGCCGACCGAGTGTGGTTCGGGTGTGTGGCCGCTCACGAACCGCTCGGGTGTCCGATCCCGAGTGTGGGACATGGCAGCATTGAGTCGATCGAAGACACACGTTGGCGGAGAGCGCGAGGACTGATGAGCGGGTTGGACAACATGAATTCAGGCATGACCGGGTCGGCGGAATACAGCGCTCGGCGAGTTTTGCCCGACGCACCGTTGCTCGCCGCGGCGACCGGACGCACTCCGAGTCGACGGCCGGTGTGGTTCATGCGCCAGGCCGGACGTTCGTTGCCGGAGTATCGCGAGATCCGCGCGGGGATCGGCATGTTGGAGTCGTGTTTCGATCCGGCGCTGGTCTGTGAGATCACGATGCAGCCGGTGCGTCGTCACGATGTAGACGCGGCAATCCTGTTCTCGGACATCGTTGTTCCGCTCAAGGCTGCGGGAATCGATCTCGACATCGTTGCCGGCGTCGGACCGGTGGTTGCCAATCCGATTCGCTCCATCGCCGACGTCGCAGCCCTCCCGCGGTTGGTCCCCGAAGAGGTCGGGGCGATCGCGCAGGCCGTTCGACTTCTCACCACCGAGTTGGGCTCGACTCCGCTGATCGGCTTTGCCGGAGCGCCGTTCACCTTGGCGTCGTATCTGGTCGAGGGTGGTCCGAGCCGGAACCACGAGAAGACCAAGGCGCTCATGCACTCCGATCCGAAGACCTGGCACGCTTTGCTCGGAAGCCTGGCAGACACCACGATCTGCTTCCTGCAGACGCAGCTCAAGGCGGGTGTCGACGCGGTCCAGCTGTTCGATTCGTGGGCCGGCGCGCTCTCGCTGGCCGATTACCGGGAATTTGTTCTCCCGCATTCCGAACGGGTGTTTGCCGAGGTTGCCGCTGCCGGCGTTCCGCGTATCCACTTCGGTGTCGGAACCGGTGAACTTCTCGGCGCGATGGGGGAGGCAGGTGCCGACGTCGTGGGTGTCGACTGGCGGATTCCGCTCGACGTCGCGGCCGGTCGTGTCGGTCCGGGCAAGGCGCTGCAAGGCAATCTCGATCCCGCCGTACTGTTCGCGGGCCCCGAGGTGATCGATCGTGAGGTGCGCCGGATCGCCGCTGAAGGTGACCGCGCGATCGAAGCCGGTGCCATCGGCCACATCTTCAACCTCGGCCATGGAGTTCTTCCCGACACCGATCCCACGGCGATCACCTCGGCGGTGGAGCTGGTGCACTCGCTGTGACAACCACTCGGCCGTCGGTCGCGGTGATCGGAGGCGGAATCTCCGGTCTGGTTGCCGCGTACCGGCTTCGGCGCAGTCTGGGCTCCGTTGCCGACATCACGGTCGTCGACGACTCTCCGCGACTGGGCGGGAAGCTGCGAACGATTGATCTGGGTGGTGGCCCGATCGACATCGGCGCCGAGGCGTTCATCGCCCGTCGGCCCGAAGTCCCTGCGCTTCTCGCCGAGCTGGGACTGACCGAACAGATCGTTTACCCCGCGGGGTTGAGCCCGTTGATCTGGTCCCAGGGCTCACTGAATCGACTTCCTGCCGGAACCCTGATGGGAATCCCGGCATCGTCCGAGTCGGTGAGAGATCTAGTCGACGAGCAGACGCTGTCGCGCATAGCTGCCGAACCAGGCGCTCCGTTCGAGTGGACCCGCGGTTCCGATTGCAGTGTTGCCGAACTGGTTTCACAGCGATTCGGTGATCAGGTGGTCAGCCGATCGGTGGATCCGCTTCTCGGCGGGGTGTACTCGGGCCTAGCAGAGACCATCGGAGTGCGTGCAGCTTTGCCGACACTCGCTGCTGCGCTCGATGCGGGCGCTCAGAGCCTCACGGACGCAGTTGCAGCCGCAGTGCCGACACCTACACCCGGACCAGTGTTCGGAGCGCTCAGGGACGGTTACGGCATCTTGCTCGATGCGCTGCGGCAGGCCGCCGACGCGACGTTCGTCCGCGGCGAGGCTTCCGGGTTACGCAGGGACGGGAAAGGTTGGAACGTCGATCCGCTCGGCAGCGTCGACGCGGTGATTCTGGCTGTTCCGGCGCCGCGCGCAGCGGTGCTGTTGGCCGGCGTCGATGCGGATATTGCGCGTATCGCGTCGCGGATCGAACTGGCGTCGTCCGCGGTGGTGGCGCTCCGCCTGCCCGGTCAGGTCGACCTTCCGCAGAATTCGGGGATCCTGGTTGCCACCGACGCCGACCTGACCGCCAAGGCGTTCACGCTGTCGAGCCGAAAGTGGACGCACCTCGCTGATCGCGGCGAGCATCTCGTTCGGGTGTCGTTCGGTCGATTCGGCGCATCGGAGATCGTCGACCGGCCGGATGGTGAACTGATCGAACTTGCGCGCGCCGATCTCGAGACCGTGACCGGAATCACCGAGGAGCCAGGAGCGAGCTTCGTACAGCGGTGGCACGGCGGTCTTCCCCAGTACTCCCCAGGTCACACGGAAATCGTGGCTGAAATCGAGTCCGGGATGACGCCGTTCGACGGCCTCGAAGTAGCCGGGTCGTGGCTGCACGGCGTCGGGGTTCCGGCGTGTGTCGCAGTCGGCACGACGGCGGCTACACGGATATTCGAGCGAGTGGCACGATAGACCCATGGCACGCCTTGATTTCGACAAACTGAACTCTGAAATCCGTTACCTCATGTTCTCCGTGTTCCAGGTGGAACCCGGTGTGCTGGGCGATGATCGGGAAGCTGCGGTCAAGGACGCCCGCTTGTTCTTCGAGGGTCTCGAAGACAAGGGCGTCGTGGTTCGCGGCATCTACGACGTCGCCGGCTTGCGCGCCGACGCGGACTTCATGATCTGGACCCACGCGGCCAGCATCGAGGAACTGCAGGCCGCTTACGCGGATTTCCGCCGCACCACCGTCCTCGGACAGGCCAGTGCTCCCATCTGGAGCAACTCGGCGGTGCACCGCCCCGCGGAGTTCAACAAGAGCCACGTGCCCTCGTTCATCGCGGGTGAGGATCCGGGCGACTACATCTGCGTTTACCCGTTCGTCCGCTCGTACGAGTGGTACCTGCTCCCCGACGAGGAGCGTCGCAAGATGCTCGCCGATCACGGTATGGCTGCTCGTTCGTACAAGGACGTTCGCGCCAACACGGTCCCGGCCTTCGCTCTGGGGGACTACGAGTGGATTCTCGCGTTCGAAGCGCCTGAGCTCATCCGTATCGTCGATCTGATGCGCGATCTGCGTGCCACCGAAGCTCGCTTGCACGTTCGCGAAGAGGTGCCGTTCTTCACCGGGCCGCGCGTGGACATCGAGAAGCTGGTCCTTTCCCTACCCTGATCTACTTCGAAAGTAGTTTCTGTGACAACTGCACCGAACCGGCGTCGTCAACACATGTCCCATTGGGGAATGTTCACCGCCGAATCGGTCGCCGGCGAGGTGACCGCCGTGCATCCGTACGAGGGTGATTCGAATCCCTCGCCGATGCTCGGGAACCTCGCCGGTTCGGTGCGCAGTCGGGCTCGCGTTTCGGGCCCGGCGGTGCGCCGCGGTTGGCTCGAGAACGGGCCTGGTCCCAGCGACCGACGTGGAGCGGACGAGTTCGTCTCGGTCTCGTGGGACGAACTGACCGAACTCCTCTCCCGCGAGTTGCGTCGCGTGGTCGACACGCACGGGAACAACGCGATCTTCGGCGGCTCGTACGGCTGGGCCAGCGCCGGTCGATTCCATCACGCGCAGAGCCAAGTTCACCGATTTCTGAATCAGCCGGGTGGATACACCAAGTCGGTCCACAGCTACTCGCTCGGTGCCACCGGTGTCATCATGCCGCGTGTGGTCGGAACACACTGGAAGTTGTTCGCGCGCTCCACGTCGTGGGACGTCATCGCCAAGCACTCCGATCTTCTCGTCTCGTTCGGGGGAGTACCGATCAAGAACACCGGCGTCAATGCCGGTGGTACGAGCGATCATCCGACGCGCGGGGCGCTCGACGCATTTCGTGCCCGCGGCGGAAAGATCGTCTCCTTCAGTCCGTTGCGCGACGACGTCGATGGCGACTGCGAGTGGATCGCACCTGTTCCGGGAACCGACGTGGCAATCATGCTTGCCCTGGCGTTTGTCCTGGCGTCGGAGGACCTGCACGATCGCGATTTCCTGAACCGCTTCTGCGTCGGCTACGAACGCTTCGAGGATTACCTGCTCGGACGTGCCGACGGTGTACCGAAGGATCCGCGCTGGGCGCAGAAGATCTCCGGGGTGCCGGCGGAGTTCATCACCGACCTGGCTCGGAGAATGGCGTCCGGCCGGACGCTGGTGACCGTCACGTGGTCGTTGCAACGCATCAAACACGGTGAGCAGGCACCGTGGATGGGCGTGACACTCGCCGCGATGCTCGGCCAATTCGGGCTTGCGGGTGGCGGTTTCGGCCACGGCTACGGTTCGATGAACGAGCCGGGTCTGGCTCCGGTGCCGTATCCGTTGCCGACCTTCTCACAAGGTGTGAATCCGGTGCCCGATTTCATTCCGGTGGCCGCGATCTCCGATCTCTTGCTCTCGCCCGGCGAGGAGTTCGACTACGACGGCAGGCGCCTGACCTATCCGGATATTCGGTTGGTCTACTGGGCCGGTGGCAATCCGTTTCATCACCACCAGGATCTCCCGAGGCTGCGACGGGCATTTGCGTGTCCGGACACGATCGTCGTTCACGATCCCTACTGGACGCCGATGGCCCGCAACGCCGACATCGTTGTCCCGTCGACAACGTCGCTCGAACGAAATGACCTGAGCTGCACACGAAATGATCCACTTCTGGTCGCGATGCAGCAAGTAGTTCCACCTTTCGCGAATTCGCGAGACGACTACGACACGTTTGCCGCTCTGGCTTCTGCGCTCGGATTCGGGGAGCAGTTCACCGAGGGGAGATCCTCACAGGAGTGGATCGAGCATCTCTACGGTCAATGGCGGCCGTTCGTCGATGCAGACGGCGGCAACACACCGACGTTCGAGGATTTCTGGTCGGACGGGCACTACCGGATGCGAACCGAAGACAACCTCGTGCTCTTCGGTGACTTCCGCGAGGACCCCGAGAAGTATCCGCTCTCGACTCCGAGTGGGAAGATCGAGATCTTCTCCGAGACCATCGAGTCTTTCGGCTACGACGACTGCGCCGGCCATCCGCGCTGGTACGAGCCCGACGAGTGGCTGGGTGGACCACGGGCCACGCAATTCCCGCTTCACTTGATCGCCAACCAGCCCAAGACGCGGCTGCACAGCCAACTCGATCACGGCGCTGCGAGCCAGGCATCGAAGATTCAGGGACGCGAGCCGATTCGTATGCACCCGGATGCAGCGGCCGCGCGCGGCGTGTCGGCTGGGGACGTGGTGCGCGTATTCAACGATCGCGGGGCGTGCCTGGCTGGTGTGATCGTCGATTCGGATTTGCGGAGCGACGTCGTCCAGTTGTCGACCGGGGCGTGGTACGACCCGCTCGATCCTGCCGATCCCGATTCGCTGTGTGTTCACGGAAATCCCAACGTTCTGACGCCAGACGTCGGCACGTCTTCGCTTTCGCACGGGTGCACCGGCCAGCACGTTCTGGTGCAGATCGAGAAATTCCAAGGGGTTCTGCCGCTGGTCAAGGCGTTCGATCCGCCCGTGCTTCGTTCGCGCTGACGGAACCGATCGGCGACCTCCCGCGTCGAACCTCGTGAGCGCCTGAATCAGGTGTCACGATCTATCGAAGGTGGGGGCCATCGTGAGTGGGGCGGATGTTGGTTCGATGAGGGGACAGGTCGAAGTTCTTCGGGCTCAGATCGATTCGATGCAGGTTGATCTGTTGGAGCGAACGCGATCGCTGGCGGATATGCAGGAGAAGATCGCACGAGCGACGGCGAGCGCGCGCTCGAGTGATGGCAGCGTGGAAGTCGTCGTAGACGCTTCGGGGGCGACCGTGGGAGTCACCCTCTCCGGGAGCGCTTACGGCAAGCATTCGCCGGTAGCGTTGGGAAATCTGATCCTGGCCACGGCCACATCTGCGGCGGAGGACATGCGCCGACAGGTTGCCGAGATGTCGAGGCCGTTCACCGAAGCGGCCAGGATCGATTTGCCTGACCTCGTTCCCGGTGTGCTCGGATTGCGTGAGATTCTCGCGCCTCGTCCGGCGTCGGTGCCGGTCGGCGGCGACGAGCACTGGGACCGCACCGTTCTGAGGAGCTCCGGCAATGTCTGAACTGGACGTGGACGTGGCCGCGATGGGAAGTGCTGCACCAGCATTCGAGGTGGTCGCTGCCGATCTCGACGAGGCACGGAGTGCTCTGGAAACAGTGGCCGGCGCCGAAGAGGGGCGCTGGGGCGCTGACCAGTTCGGAACCGCATTCTCGGACGCGTATGTTCCCGGTGCGGAGTCAGCAGTCGGTGGGATGACACTGGTCGCGGGCGCGCTCCGCGAATTGACCGCCACGCTGATCGAGATCACCGATCGTTTCGAATCGATCGACACCTCGCTTGCCGACGACATGGCGGGTGGGCTCTGATGGGACTCGAGATTCCGGGCTGGTTACAGGCGGTTGCGTCGGTCGCGGTGGGCAGTGACTGGCCGCAAGGAGACGAAACGGCACTGTGGAGGTTGGGTGATGCCTGGTCAGGCGCGGCTGATCGGATCGAGGCTTCGGCCGCTGCCGGTGGTTACGGATTGCAAACTGTACTGGCATCGATCGACGGTCGAGCCGGCGACTCGTTGTCTCGGTATTGGTCGGAGGCCGGGGGAGTTGCGGAGGTCTTCGAGCGGTTGTCCTCTGCCGCGGCCGAACTGGGTCAGTCATGCACCGATACCGGCACGGACATCGAGTACACCAAACTGTCGATCCTCGCGGCGCTGGGCGCACTGGCGCTCGAGATTGCCGCCATGGTGGCGGCGGCTGTCCCGACACTGGGTGCGAGTACCGCCGGAATCGTGGCGGCTGAGGTGGCAACAACACTCACGGTCCGAATGCTGTTGCAGCAATTGTTGATACGAGTGATCGAGGCTGCAGCAGTGGAAGCTGCCGCTGCCGTCTTTTCCGGCCTCGCCATTCAACTCGGGCAGATGACGATGGATCATCGCCAGTCGATCGACGGTGGCAAGGTCGTGACCGAGGGGCGCGACGGTTTCATCAAGGGACTTGCGAACGGAGGGTTGAAGACGACGCCGGATCGTGTCGGCCCTGACCCGAACCCGCTCCCGACCGGTTCGAGATTGCAGCAGATCGCGCGGGGGGCTTTCGACGATGCGGTATCGGGAGCGTCCGCTGCGATCGTGACGAAGGAAGTCACGGGCGGCGATGCCTCGTTGACGGACATCACGTCCGGCGCGATCGGTGGTGGGATCGGGTCAGTCAAGGACGGTCTTGTCGCTCGAAACGAGGACCTGAACGCGGCTGGTCTGAGCCCGACTGCGCTGAACTGGGACTTCTGAGTTGAAGTCTCGAATCGTGGGCTACCAGTGACTCGGGGTAGCCCACGACCTGGCTACTGAGCGGGCTTGAGAACCAGCGAGATCGAGTTGATGCAGTACCGCTGATCGGTCGGCGTCGGGTATCCCTCGCCCTCGAAGACGTGACCGAGGTGGCTGTGGCACTTCTTGCAGATGACCTCGACACGGCGCATCCCGAGTGAGCTGTCTTCCTTCAGGATCACGGCATCCGAATCCGCCGGATCGAAGAAGGACGGCCACCCGCAGTGCGATTCGAACTTCTCGGTGCTGCGGAACAGTTCGGCTCCGCACGCACGGCAGGAGTAAACGCCTTCCGTGGTGGTGTCGGTGTACTCGCCGACGAAGGGGCGTTCGGTGCCGGCTTGGCGCAGGACGGCGAACTCCTCCGGCGTCAGCTTTTCGCGCCACTCGCTCTCGGTGTACGTGACCTCAGGTGTGCTGTCGATGCCATCGTGTGAAGAACTCATGCCTCCACGCTAATGCTTTGTCGCCGTTTCGGCTTCGTCGGCAGGTGAGACGGTATCGAGTGGGGGATCGAGGAGGTAGGCGGGATCGATTCCGCGATCCAAGCGGCCCTCGCGACGCGCGACCAGATACCGGTATCCGAGGACACAGAAGATCACGATCAGCAGAAGGCTCCAGCCGAGGGTGCTCTTGGTGTATTCGGCTGCCCGGCCGAAGGTCGGCCAGCGGTTCGACCACCAGCTGTCGAACGTCATGAAGCCGTAGACGGCGAGCCACGCCGGCCAGTTCCGCATGACCGAGTTCTTGAGCACCACGGACATCAACAGCGGCAACAGCATCATCGAGTAGTACATCTGGCCGAGCGATGGCAGCAGGAACGACGCGGTCATGATCACACCGGTCGCGGTGGTGAGGAAGAAGAGTTCGTCGTTGCGGTAATAGCGGTACAGAAGCCACAGAGAGACGACGACCATGGCGGCCAACACGACGCGCAACAGCAGGATCAACCATTCGGGCAGACCGAAGTAAGCGCCGTTTCCGACAATCGAACTGTTGAAGTAGTCACGAGATTCGAGCAGGTACGGCACGGTGCGGCGGACGAAGTCCATCGGATCCGACGCAAGCGGCCATGCCACGACCGTGAGAATGAACGGGATGCCCAGGGCGGTGACGAGCACCTTCCACTGACCGCGAACGAGCGGCAGCAGGAGCAGTGGCGCGAGAGTGGGTTTCACTGCGATGGTGAGACCGATCGCGGCGCCGGCCCACAGATCCTTCTTGCGCATCAGCAGCAGGAGGAAGGCAACTTCGCCGAGCAGTACGAGGCCGTTGATGTTGGTGAACACCAACGTGTTGGTGACCGTCTCCGACATGAAAGCACCGAGCACCAGAATCGGCGCCGCGATGGAACTGATCGTCAGGTCGAACAAGCGCAACAGCAGGTAGAGAGCCACGAGAATGGCGACGGCATTGACACCGATGAACAGCCACCGCGAGCGCTCGGGATCGAGGATCGCCAGGGGTGCCATCAACAAGGAACCCGATGGTGGGTACAGATAATGGGGGTCTACGGAGTTGAAATCTGCGGTGTAGACGTCGCGCCCGTTCCAGAACGCCAGCGCGGCGTTGTAGACCGGTCGGAAGTCATCGGTGATGGCGCCGTTGACTGCTGTGACGATGACACGATTGAGCACGGTCATCACGGCGATCGGCCACAAAACGAAGTTGACGACTTGTTGGGTTGTCCGCCCGGTACGCGGCTCGAGCTGTCGAAGGAACACTTCGGCACGGTACACCGGAGCAGGGTGTGATCGGGGGATGCACCCCTTTTCGGTCGTGGTGGACAAGCGCCCGAGTCAGGCCGGGCACACGCTTCCGTTGCTGGGCAGGGAGGCGTCGGTGAGGTATGCCCTCATCGCCTGCTGCGCGCAGGTGGATTGTGCCGCGGGGTGACCCGCACCCTGCCAGTCCAGGGTTGCGAAGCGCGACCCCGCGTTGGTCACGACGCCGGTGACGGTCGAGAGTCCGGAGTTCCCGACGGCCGGGTCGCCCTGACCGCTCAGCACGAGGACGGCGGGCTTCAACTGATTCGGCAGGGGAGAGTTGGCGGTTGACGGCCAGCTGGCGCATGCGAGCAAACCGAGCGCGGCTTCTCGACCGAATACCGGATAGTTGGTGCCCCAGGTGTCCGCCAGTTCGCGGACGCGCCCGATCCCCGGCCACTGCATGCCGTCGGTGCATCGTCCGATGAACTGGCCGTCACCGTCCACCTCGTTCTCTGCCCGGGCGGCGCGCTCTCGAATCGGCGAAGCGTTGCCGGTACCGAGCGCGGACAGAGCGTCTGAGAGCGAGCGGGTCTCTTGCTCACGGTTGGTTCCGGCAGTCCACAGGCTCGCCGAAATCGCGTTCGACACCGCAGCGGCGGACAGCGGCTGGAATTCATCGGCCCGAGCGCGCTCCATCAAGTCCGTGACCGCTTTCTTCGGATCAGGTCCGAGAGAGCACCCCAGCGCCACACATCGCTGAGCGAATGCGGTCAACGCCGCTTCCTCGCCCTGCACGCGGCTCTCCGCCTCGGTGGCAGCGTCGGTGGCCACCGGAGCGGGAGAATCGAGGATCAACCTCGCGAGGTTGTCGGGGTGGGCTGCCGCGTAGCTCAGCGCGATGTCAGAGCCGGACCCTGCCGACCACAGAGCGATGGTCTCGACGCCCCACCGCGTACGTAGAGCGTCGATGTCCTCGGCAGCGGAGTCCGCGCCGAACTTCAGTTCTTGAGGATCGAGATAGTCGGTACAGGCGATGGTTGCATCGTGACCGAGAGCGGCGACCGCGTCGGCGGCGTCGCCGGTGGAGTCTGCGTCGAACTGGCCCAGATCGTGAAGGCCGCGCCGAATCTCCGGCGTCATGCAGTCGATTGCGGTGGACCTGTCGATTCCGCGTCGATCCAGGGCAACGACGGGGTGGTCCGCGAGCACCGTCGTCAAGCCGGACGTAGCGAGCATGGCCAGAGAGTTTCCCGACGAACGGTCGGTGCCGGACGTGAACACGATCGGATACGCGTTGGCAGGCGTCGAGGATGTCCGAGCGCGGGTCAAGCCGGCAGTGAAGTTGCCGTCGATGGCGCCGGTCACGTCGATGGGGGCACTGAATTCCGCGCATTCGAGGATGACGCCGGCGCTCGACGCTGCGAGAGCCTGGTCGGCGAGTGACGTGCCGGTGCAGTCTCGCCACGGTATGTCGTCGGTCGGGACGCCGGGGTCAACCGGCGGCGCATCGGGTGACGGTACCTCGCTCTGGGCAGGGCTGCCGTCGGTGCGGCCTTCGACCGCGACGGCGGGCCGAAGCGACGGCCCGGCGCCGCACGCACAACACGTCGCGAGGACGACGGCCATCAAAGCAACTCTGCGCATGCCGACCAGAGTGCCAGGTTCACCGACGTGGCTGCTGACGAACCCATCGAGTGAGGATCGTGCCGTCCGAATCGCCGAGAATGTGAGCGGGACGCATCGACGTGGGCATTGCATTGGGGGAGAGCGAGATTCGGCCGACTTTGCTCCCCACCAGTTGAGGTGAAGTGGTGATGCAGAGTTCGTCGACGGCATTGTCCTCGATCAACTGCCCGAAAAGTGACGGCCCGCCCTCACACAGCACGCGACGGAGCTTGCGAGCCGACAAGGCCCTGTCGATGTCGCCGCTGCTGACATTCGGTGAGTCCGTCACCTCCACCTGCGCTCCGGCCGATCTCAGCGCTGAAATCGCTGCGCTGTCCGCGGCGCTACCGACAACAAGAATCGGCGGAATTTCGGTATCTCGTAGGAGCCGGCTTTCAGGGTCGATCGACGCGTGCGCCGAGACGAC
Organism: Rhodococcus sp. 5A-K4; assembly: GCF_046097995.1. Lineage (NCBI taxonomy): Bacteria > Bacillati > Actinomycetota > Actinomycetes > Mycobacteriales > Nocardiaceae > Rhodococcus > Rhodococcus sp. 5A-K4. The sequence goes on along the minus strand of NZ_JBJURM010000008.1, from coordinate 46,900 downwards.
GAGGATCGGTGGGACCGGAGCGAGGCCGCCCGCCTTTCGTCGCGCCTGGGCTGCGTCCGAGATCTGCACACCCCCGTAGTTCTCGGCTCGCGCTGTGCCTGCGCCGACCACGACGACGTCACAAAGTTCGCGCAAGATCCCGAATACCGACTTGTCTGCAGGTGTGCCCAGTCCATGGCTCACTCCGTCGACGGAGACGCACCCGTCGATGCTGGAAACGAAGTTCACGCGCATCCAGGGTTGGGAGAGGTTCGCCGGATAGGCGTACATGCCGCGGAGTTCGTCTTCGTGGCCTGGTGTGAAGTAGGTCGCAATATCCATACGGTGCACATGAGAGATCACATCACGTAGATACCCTTGACGGATGCATGAACGTCTTGTCGATCGCAGCCCGGTGGTACCCGCCGATCAACTGGTAGCTCAAATGGTGCCTCCCGCAATGTTCGACGAGGTGAGTTTTGCGTCCTACATTCCTGATCCGAAGGAACCGAGCCAGGCAGCTGCTGTCGCCAAGGCCGAGGAATTCTCCAAGCGCGTAACCAAGATCCGTAGTGGTGGACGCCGCGGACTGTTCGGCAAGAAGACCCAGGCGACCGGCGCCGGCCTGTACCTCGACGGCGGGTTCGGTGTTGGTAAGACTCACTTGCTGGCGTCGATCTTCCACAGCGTTCCGACGCCGAAGGCCTTCGGAACCTTCGTCGAGCTGACACACGTCGTCGGCGCTCTCGGCTTCAACAAAGCGGTCGAAGCGCTCGCCGACCACAGCGTTCTCTGCATCGACGAGTTCGAGCTCGACGATCCGGGAGACACCATGCTCGTCTCTCGCCTCCTTTCGGAGCTTTCCGCGCGCGGCGTGTCCATCGTTGCGACGTCGAACACGCTTCCCGGCCAGCTCGGTGAGGGTCGCTTCGCGGCTCAGGACTTCCTTCGCGAGATCAAGAAGCTCGGCTCGATCTTCGAGACGATTCGCGTCGACGGCCCCGACTACCGTCACCGCGATCTCCCGCCCGCACCGGAGCCCATCTCCTCGGAGGAATTGGTCTCTCGGGCCGAGGCGATCGACGGCGCCACGCTCGACAACTTCGACGAGCTGTGCAAGCACCTCAGCACACTGCACCCGTCGCGCTACAACAAGCTGGTCGAGGGTGTGAAGGCAGTCTTCATCGACGGCGTTCACCCGGCCACGGATCAGTCTGTTGCACTGCGCATCGTGGTTCTTGCCGACCGCTTGTACGACGCGAGCATCCCGGTCACCGTTTCCGGCGCACGCCTCGACGAGATCTTCACTCCCGAGATGCTCGCCGGTGGGTACAAGAAGAAGTACCTGCGCGCGACCTCGCGTCTGCTCGCACTTTCTCGTTTCGAGGTCGCGGCCGGCTGATCAGCAGGCCTGTCAGCTGACGGGACGCTCCATCACGAAATCGTGGTGGAGTTGTGCCCCCACGAGAAACGTCTTTGTGCCGACCTGGGTGAAGCCATGTTTGGCGTAGAACTTCTGGGCGCGCAGATTTTCCTGATTGACACCCAGCCAGATCCCGGCACTTCCGCTGCGTCGTGCATGGTCGACAACCGCGTCCATCAAGGATGCTGCCGCGCCGGTTCCGTGGTTTCCCGGAAGCACGTACAACTTGCTCAGTTCCGTCGTCGGGCGAAGTGTCACAGCAGCTTTGACGTCCGGGTCGGCGGGCTCGTCGTCGACGAGCATCGCGTAGCCGACGATCGCGCCGTCGCGAATGACCTTGAGAACGGTTCGTGTCGGGTCCGTCAGATACTCGGAGAACTTGTCGACGGATAGGACGTTGTCGATGAAGGCACTGATGTCGTCGTCGGATGCGCCCGGCGGACAAGCCAGCGGAAACGTCACCGCTGCCACGTCGGCGATTGCTTCGGAGTCCCAGATTCCGGCCCGGTCAACGGTGATCGTCACGTCAGTTTCTACCTCTCGCGCACATGATTCGGTTGATCAAGTACACCACCTTCGTCGAGCGTGATGCTCAAGCGGCATTCTCGGCGACCGGCGTCGTGGCTCGTTTCGGTGCGAACGCGGGAGCAAGGACTATCAAGATCGCGCAGAACGCCAGCGGAATCAGGAACCCGATTCGAAGGTCACTGAAGGCAGCGACCGCGCCGACGATGCCGCCGCCGACCACCGTGCCGACGTAGTTGAAGAGGTTGATGCGTGCGATCACCGCGTCGACCTGATCCGGGGGAGCCATCCGTCCGGCGGCGCTGAAGCAGATCGGGGCGATCACCGGTACGCCGAGGCCGACGATCAGGAAGCCGGCGATGGCAACGGCGGGAGATTGCGCGAGGACAACGATCGTCATGCCGACCACGCCGATGAGAGAGCCGATCCGCACGACGGTGGTCTCACCGAACTTGCCGACCCAGTAGTCGCCGGTCAGTCGTGCGACCAATGCCGCGATTTGGTACGCCGCCACGGAAAGGGCGGCCGTCCCGGCGTCGGCGAGCAGTTCGTCCTTGACGTACAGCGTCGACCAGTTTCCGACGCTGAAGTCGACCGCATAGAACAATGCCATCGCGACGCCGAGCAGGACGAAGGCGCGGGTGGGTACGGTGAATTTCGCGGTGCTCGTGATGTTTGCATCGGCAACCGGAGACTCGGAGCGATCGAGCAGTTGCGGGCCGAAGGCCAGAAGCATCAGTCCGACAACAACTCCCGCGATCACCTGCGTTATGCGGATCGAGATGTCGAGGCTTGCGGTAGCAGAGATGAACAGAGCGCCGACAATCGCTCCGACGCTCCAGGAAGCATGGAACGAGGAGAGGATGAAGCGGCCCTTGGCGTGTTGGATCGAGACTGCCTGCATGTTGGCGGCGGCGTCGACCATGCCGAGTCCGATGCCGTAGATCGCCAGGAAGACGAAGAACATCGCCGCGTTGGGCGCAATTCCGGTTGCCCCGCCGAAGACTGCGATGACGGCGAGTCCGGTTCGCAGAGTCATCTTGCTCGACGTTCTCACGGCCAGAATCTCGGCGAGCACGCTGCCGAGCCCGGCGATGACGGACACGGTGACAACCGCAACCACAACCAGTGTCTCGCTCAGCTCGAACAAGTCCTTGTACTGCGGCAGCTGCGTCAGAATGGCGGCGAGCAGAAATCCTTGAAGTCCGAAGGCCACCGAAGTGGCGATCCGAGCCCTCGTCAGGGTGCGGGTGTTATCCGTCATCAAGCAGGGCCTTTGTCTCGTTCGTTCGGTTAGGCCGAACGGTACTGGATCTTGATACTGGTCGAGTGTCCAACAAAGCTGCGTGTTTTGCACGGTTCTTTGATTAACTGACCGACATGACTCGGCAGCCGACACCAGAATTTCCGTCTTCCTTCGTCTGGGGAACCGCCACCGCGGCCTACCAAATCGAAGGAGCTGTGGCCGAAGACGGTCGCGGACCGTCGATTTGGGACGAGTTCTGTGACCGCCCCGGTGTAGTCGTCGGGGGCGACACCGGAGCGGTTGCTGCCGATCATTATCACCGCTGGGAATCGGATATCGAGTTGATGAAAGACCTCGGGCTCGACGCTTATCGGCTGTCCCTGTCGTGGTCGCGAATTCTGCCCACCGGATCGGGAGCCGTGAATGCGAAAGGGCTCGACTTCTACGACCGCCTGATCGATCGACTGTGTTCGGTGGGAATTACTCCTGCCGTCACTCTCTTTCACTGGGATCTGCCCCTCGCACTGCAAGAGCAGGGCGGCTGGATGAACCGAGACACCTCGTACCGGCTGGGGGAGTACGCCCAGGTCGTCGGCGAACGGTTGTCCGATCGCGTCGGAATGTGGATGCCGCTCAACGAACCGGTAGTGCACACGCTCTACGGTCATGCCCTGGGAGTTCATGCCCCCGGCCTGGCCTTGGGGTTCGAGGCTTTCCAAGCCGCACATCACCAGCTGCTCGGGCACGGCCTCGCTGTCGAAGCGCTTCGGGCAACCGGATGCACGAACATCGGAATCGCCTCGAACCATGCACCGGTGCGGGCCGCTTCCGATTCCCCGGAAGACGTGATGGCTGCCGACATCTACGACCACGTCGTCAATTGGATGTTCGCCGACCCGGTATTGGTCGGAAAGTACCCCGCCGACGAATTCGCCCAGCTGCTCAGCGGTCCCGTCGACGAGGACTTGAAAATCATCGGGGCGCCGCTCGACTGGTACGGGATCAACTACTACGAGCCGACGATGATTGCCGCTCCGGTGGAAGGCCAGGGGACCGAAGGTGTGCTCGAGGTCGACCTACCGCCGGGCCTGCCCTTTGCGCCTGTCGCGATTACCGGTTATCCCACAACCGATTTCGGATGGCCGATCGTTCCCGAAGGGCTGGGTGAGATCCTGCGGACGTTCCGAGCTCGGTTCGGTGACGCACTGCCGCCGATCTATATCACGGAAAGCGGATGTTCATTCCACGACGCACCGGATGCCGCAGGCGTCGTCGAGGACGAAGCGCGAATCGACTACCACGATGCGCACCTTCGCGCCCTCCGATCGGCCATGGACGACGGTGTCGACGTCCGTGGCTATTTTGTGTGGTCACTCCTCGACAACTTCGAGTGGGCAGCCGGCTACCAGGAACGATTCGGCCTGGTCCACGTCGATTTCGATACCCAGAAGCGCACACCGAAGACCTCGTTCGAGTGGTATCGCGCCCTGATCGCCGGGCACAAATCGGCTCAGGTCTGACCTGTGCGGAGGCGGTCCGGGTTGCATTCTCGAACCGGGCCGCCTAGCCTCGTCTCTCATGAAGCGAATTCTCGTAGTAAGCCGCCGTAGCGGGGTCTGAATCGGACCGACCCCTCGCTGCGGGTCGTCTTGCTACCAGTTGGTCCTCCACTTCATTCCAGGAAGACCACGATCATGACTTACAACTTCGCCTTCGCTTCTGATTCTGCCTTCGCTTCTGATTCTTCTTCTACCGCTGCTGATCCTTTCGCGACGCGTCACGGAAAATCTCTGCCAGCCGGCCTGCGCGCCGAATGCTCAGCGATGTCTTGGACCGAGTTCGAGTCCACGTATGCGGCTATGAGCGGCCCGATCCGTTTGGGCGCGTGGTCCTCCGAGAAGATTGCGCCGGGTCGTTGGACTTTCGAAGCGACTCTCGGTCTGGGGGAGCGCATCCAGAAGGCTTCCGCCACCTCGACTGGCGCGATCTCGGCCATGACGTCGATGCTGCACGACGCGGGAATCTCGCTCGAGATCCTGTCTTTCCATCAGCACCAGATCGGCCACCGCACGGCGACGTTCATCTTTACCGAGTGCGACGGCCGTCGGAGCTGGGCGATGGGGATTGCGGAGTCGTCGACTGAGTCCTCGCTGCGCGCGATGACTTCGGCAGCGAACCGCTTCTCTCACTGATCAGTTACATCAATCTGATCAGTTACATCAATCTGATCAGCTACATCAACCGCAGTACTGACGTGGATTCCCGAGAGGGCTTGCGTCTGTACTGCGGTTGATGTGTTCGGCGCTCGAACGCAAAAAGCCGGAACCCTGAGGTTCCGGCTTCTTGCAATTTCAAATGGTGCGCGATACTGGGATTGAACCAGTGACCTCTTCCGTGTCAGGGAAGCGCTCTCCCGCTGAGCTAATCGCGCGGGTTCTGGAGAAAAATGGAGCGGACGACGGGATTCGAACCCGCGACCCCAACCTTGGCAAGGTTGTGCGCTACCAGCTGCGCCACGTCCGCATGAGCAATGAACTCCGTTACCGGAACTCAGTACTTTTCTAACTTATCAGACCTGCAAGCAGGTCTTGACCATCAGGCCCGAGGGCCTGACGTGGTGCGCGATACTGGGATTGAACCAGTGACCTCTTCCGTGTCAGGGAAGCGCTCTCCCGCTGAGCTAATCGCGCGAGGTGGAGACGGGAATCGAACCCGTGTGCACGGCTTTGCAGGCCGTTGCCTCACCACTCGGCCACTCCACCGTAAAAGGTTGAGTCACACCTCTCGAGCGGACGACGGGATTCGAACCCGCGACCCCAACCTTGGCAAGGTTGTGCGCTACCAGCTGCGCCACGTCCGCATCGCACCGTGTTGCTTGGGGAGCTGCTCGCTCTCCTCGGTGCGTTGGAAACATTAGCCGACCGTGTCGGATACACACAAATCACCAGCTCAGTGGCGTGTTCGGAGTCGAATCGGCCCGTCGCGCGCGTTGCAACTGTCCGTCTTGGCGATGAATACGGTCTGAAATCAGCTCGAATTCGTAGATTTCGGGGTCGCCTGGAGCAAAACGAATGCCAACCTGGTGATTCGTATTCATCGCGCAGCCGTGTTAATGTTCCAACTCGTTCGAGCGCATGCGTTCGGATGACTTACGGTCCCGTGGCTCAGTGGGAGAGCGTCCGCTTCACACGCGGAAGGTCGCTGGTTCGATCCCAGCCGGGACCACAGAAAAACATTGAAGGCGTTCCCGATCATCGGGGACGCCTTCAGTCGTTTGAGAGCACAGTCGTTTGAGAGCACAGCTGTTCGAGGGCACGGTTGTTTCGGCATGCAGACCGTCGTCGCAGGTCGCCGGCCGATGATTTCGGTAGCCTGGTCGAAGAGACATTTCGCGACCGAAAAGGTGACCGACTTGAGTACCGAAAAGGTCGATTCTCCCGTCGACGATTCAGACCTGTCCGTCTTCCAAGACGCAGAGTCCCGCTGGGAGCGGTGGCGCGCTGGAATCGCCGCGCGGCCCACCCTCAATCTTGCGTACCGCATCGGCGTGGGAGTCGTGGGCACGATCGTGTTCGCAGCAGGCATCGTGGCTATTCCGTACCCCGGGCCCGGTTGGCTCATCGTCTTCGCCGGCCTCGGCATACTGGCGTCGGAGTTCGCGTGGGCACATCGACTCCTTCATTTCGCGAAGGCTCGATACGACAGGTTCATGGAATGGTTCGGCAAGCAGTCGCTGTTCGTCAAGGGGTTGGGCGTTCTGTTCACCACAGTGATCGTCCTGGCGACGTTGTGGGTGCTCGGCACCTTCGGCCTGATCGGGACATGGGTGGGCCTGGACTACTCGTGGCTCGAGTCGCCACTGTGAGCTGAACGCGGCCCGGTTTCCTTCACTCGGTTGTCTCACCATGTCGGTAGGGCCGATAACATGATCGTGCGCGTACTCGCAGTGGGTACGACGCCTGTCTAACTTGTCGCAATACCTTTAGGAGCACATCGCCGTGACCAGTCCCGCGCCAGAGCACTCAGCCGCCCCACTTCGGGTGCCCGCGGGGACGACCGCCGGGACTGCAGTGCGCGAAGCCGGATACCCCACGAAGGGGCCCGACGTGATCGTCGTTGTCCGCGATGGCGAGGGAACGCTCAAGGATCTGTCGTGGACACCTGAGGTCGATGTCGACGTCGAGCCGGTGGCAGCATCCACCGAGGACGGCCGCAGCGTCATCCGGCACTCCGCGGCTCACGTCCTCGCGCAGGCGGTCCAGAAGGAATTCCCCGACGCGAAGCTCGGGATCGGTCCGCCGATCAAGGATGGCTTCTACTACGACTTCGCAGTGGATCGTCCGTTCACTCCGGAGGATCTGGCCAAGCTCGAAAAGCGTATGAAGCAGATCATCAAGGGATCGCAGCGTTTCTCGCGTCGAGTGGTCGATTCGATCGAGGACGCTCGGGTCGAGTTGGCCGACGAGCCCTTCAAGCTCGAATTGATCGACGACAAGTCCGGTATCGACGATCCCGAGATCATGGAGGTGGGCGGCAACGAGCTGACCATCTACGACAATCTCGATCCGCGCACTGGCGACAAGATCTGGTCCGATCTGTGCCGCGGCCCGCATATTCCGACCACGAAGCACATTCCGGCCTTCAAGTTGACCCGAAGCTCCGCCGCCTACTGGCGTGGCAACCAGGACAACGCCGATCTTCAGCGTGTCTACGGCACCGCGTGGGAGTCCACCGAGGCTCAGGACGAGTACCTCGAACTGCTCGCCGAGGCCGAGCGTCGTGATCACCGCAAGCTCGGTACCGAACTGGACCTCTTCAGCTTCCCCGACGAGCTCGGTTCGGGTCTGCCGGTGTTCCACCCCAAGGGCGGCATCATCCGCACCGAGATGGAGAACTACTCGCGCAGCCGCCACATCGAGGCGGGCTACGAGTTCGTCAACACTCCGCACATCACCAAGGGACATCTGTACGAGGTTTCCGGTCACCTCGACTGGTACCGGGACGGAATGTTCCCGGCGATGCACGTCGACGAGGAACTGAACGAGGACGGCACCGTGCGTAAGCCGGGCCAGGACTACTACCTCAAGCCGATGAACTGCCCGATGCACAACCTGATCTTCCGTGCTCGCGGACGCTCGTACCGTGAATTGCCGTTGCGGCTCTTCGAATTCGGCTCGGTCTACCGCTACGAGAAGTCCGGCGTCATCCACGGCCTGACCCGCGTGCGCGGCATGACCCAGGACGACGCTCACATTTACTGCACCCGTGAGCAGATGCGCGACGAGCTGACCACCACCCTGCAGTTCGTTCTGAACCTGCTCAAGGACTACGGCCTCGACGACTTCTACCTCGAACTGTCCACCAAGAACCCGGACAAGTTCGTCGGTAGCGACGACGTCTGGGAAGAGGCGACCGCAACGCTCGCCGAGGTCGGCGAAGCTTCCGGCCTGACTCTGGTGCCGGATCCGGGTGGAGCCGCGTTCTACGGTCCCAAGATCTCCGTTCAGGTCAAGGACGCACTCGGCCGCACCTGGCAGATGTCGACCATCCAGCTCGACTTCAACCTGCCCGAGCGGTTCGAACTCGAGTACACCGGCAACGACGGCGTCAAGACTCGTCCGGTCATGATCCACCGCGCGCTGTTCGGCTCGATCGAGCGGTTCTTCGGTGTCCTGACCGAGCACTACGCGGGCGCTTTCCCGGCGTGGCTGGCGCCGGTGCAGGTCGTCGGAATCCCAGTGGCCGAGGCGTTCGCCGATCACCTGTTCGACGTCACGAAGAAGCTCAAGGCAGCCGGTGTTCGCGCCGAGGTCGATTTCAGTGACGACCGGATGCAGAAGAAGATCCGTAACCACACCACGCAAAAGGTCCCGTTCATGCTCCTCGCGGGCGAGCGTGACGTGGAGGCCGGCGCGGTCAGCTTCCGTTTCCGTGACGGCACCCAGATCAACGGAATTCCCGTCGACGACGCCGTCCGGATCGTCACCGAGTGGATCGGCCGCCGCGAGAATGCCTCGCCGACAGCCGAACTGGTGCAGCCAAGTGTGGCGCAGTGAGCGCCCCCGGTGACGAGGGTCCGGGTTCGCTGATCGACCACGGCGTCGGTGATCCTGATCATTTGCAGCGTATTTGGTCGCCACATCGGATGTCGTACATCACCGAGGCGCCCAACACCCCGGGTACGACGGGTGAACCGTTCATCGACATTCCGAAAATGTCGGACGAGGAAGGGTTGATCGTCGCCCGCGGTGAACACGTCTACGCGGTCTTGAACCTGTACCCGTACAACCCGGGTCACCTGATGGTGGTGCCGTACCGCAAGGTCGCGGCCCTCGAAGACCTCACGCCGGAGGAGAGCGCCGAGTTGATGGCGTTCACCCAGCGTGCGTTGCGGGTGATCAAGAGCGTGTCGAATCCGCACGGATTCAACGTCGGTCTGAATCTCGGTGCTGCCGCGGGCGGTTCGCTGTCCGAGCACCTTCACCAACACGTAGTCCCACGTTGGGGCGGCGACGCCAACTTCATCACCGTGCTCGGTGGGGTCAAGGTGATGCCGCAATTGCTGCGGGAGACCAGGGGACTACTCGCCGGTGCCTGGCAACAATAGGTTGATGCATCCGGCTTCATGGCAGGATGCATTGCTGCAACGAGTTCCGAACCGGAACTCACGACGGGGAGGGTTCCTGCGGTGTTGAGCTTCTTCGGGCGCGCATCGGTGTCCAAGGTGACGGCACCTATGGGGAAGGCGCTGGTCAAGACCGGTCTGACGCCGGACTCGGTGACGGTGATCGGCACGGTGGCAAGCGTCGCCGGTGCGGTGACGCTGTTTCCGTCCGGACATCTGTTCTGGGGAACCTTGTTCATCTGGTTCTTCGTCATGTTCGACATGCTCGACGGCGCAATGGCTCGTGCTCGCGGGGGCGGAACGCGGTACGGGGCGGTACTGGACGCGACCTGCGACCGCGTGGCCGACGGCGCGATTTTTGCCGGCCTGGCCTGGTGGGCGGTCTACCACGAGAACAGCAAGTGGCTGCTCGTCGCGACGCTCATCTGCCTCGTCACCTCGCAGGTCATCTCGTACGCGAAGGCGCGCGCGGAGGCGAGCGGGCTGACTGCGGACGGCGGGTGGATCGAGCGCCCGGACCGACTGATCATCGTGTTGGTCGGATCTGGCCTGACAGGTATGGGTCTAACGTGGGCGATTCACATCGCGATGTGGGTACTTGCCGCCGGAAGTATCGTGACGGTCTTCCAACGAGTGCTCGCGGTGCGCAATTCGCCTGGCGCCCGGGAACTTCTGCCGATCGCCCCGGCGGCATCGACGGTCGAAGGCGCGCCGAACACCGACGGCGAGCCTAAAACGGACGGCGAGGCAGAGAAATGAGCTTTGCCGAGCGTGCAACCGATCTGGGATACGCCGCGGGTTGGCGTCTGGTACGAAGCCTGCCGGAATCGGTGGCGGTCAAGCTGTTCGACGCCGGAGCGGATTTCGCGGTACGCAAGGGCGGACCCGAACAACTCAGGAAGAACCTCGCGAGAGTTCTGGGCACGACGCCGGAGGAAGTTCCGGATCAGTTGATCAAGGATTCGATGCGCTCGTACGCCCGGTACTGGCGTGAGGCGTTCCGTCTTCCGTCGATGGATCTGGTCGCGACCGGTAAAGCGCTGCATGCGCTGGTCGAGGGCCAGGAACATCTGGAAAAGGCAATGGCGGCAGGTCATGGCGCGGTATTGGCGCTGCCCCACAGCGGTAATTGGGACATGGCCGGCGTGTGGTGTGTTCAGCAATGGGGTGGGTTGACCTCCGTTGCCGAGCGACTCAAGCCCGAATCCCTGTACGAACGGTTTGTCGAATACCGCGAGAGTCTCGGTTTCGAGATCTTTCCGCTCAGCGGCGGGGAGCATCCTCCATTCGTCGAACTGTCCAAGCATCTGCGCGAGAACAAGATCGTGTGCCTGCTGGGGGAGCGCGATCTGGCGAAGAAGGGTGTGCCCGTCACCTTCTTCGGAGAACCCACTCGCATGCCCGCCGGCCCGGCGAAGCTCGCGATCGATACCGGCGCGCCGCTACTTCCGGTCCACTGCTGGTTCACTCCCGACGGTTGGGGTTTCAAGATCGACCCGCCGATCGACGTATCCGGCGGAGTCGGCCCGGCCACGCAGGCACTTGCCGACCGTTTCGCGGTCAACATCGCAGCGCACCCCGCTGACTGGCACATGCTTCAGCCGCTGTGGCGCTCCGACCTCTCCGAATCGCGGCTCGCCCGCATGGAGGGTGAATGAAGATCGGCATGATCTGCCCGTACTCCTTCGACGTCCCCGGTGGCGTGCAGGCGCACGTGGTGGATCTGGCCGAGGTGCTGATCGAACGTGGTCACAAAGTGAGTGTGCTTGCGCCGTCGTCCGATGACGACGAGTTGCCGGATTTTGTGGTTTCCGCAGGTAAAGCCGTCGCGATTCCCTACAACGGTTCTGTTGCGCGGTTGTCTTTCGGCCCGACGGCGAACAACCGCCTCCGCAAGTTCATCGCGGAAGGTGACTTCGACGTTCTACATATCCACGAACCCAATGCGCCGAGTCTGTCCATGCTCGCGTTGCGTATCGCGGAAGGCCCGATCGTCGCCACCTTCCACACGTCGACCACGAAGTCGTTGGTGCTGAGCACTTTTCAGGGTGTCTTGGCTCCGTATCTCGAGAAGATCAGTGGCCGGATCGCAGTCTCGGAGTTGGCGCGTCGGTGGCAGGTCGAGTCCCTCGGATCCGACGCCGTCGAAATTCCCAACGGCGTCGATGTCGCAGCGTTTGCCGAGGCCGATCTGTTGCCCGGCTACCCGCGCGAAGGTGGAACCATTCTGTTCCTCGGTCGCTACGACGAACCGCGCAAGGGGATGGCCGTACTACTCGGTGCGTTGCCGGAGTTGGTCGAGCGCCACCCGGATCTCGAAGTGATCGTGGTCGGACGCGGCGACGAGGAGAAACTCCGCAAAGAGGCGGGCAAGTACTTCAAGCATCTCCGCCTGCTCGGGCAGGTCAGCGATGAGGAGAAAGCGTCGGCGCTTCGCAGTGCGGACGTCTACTGTGCGCCCAATCTCGGCGGTGAGAGCTTCGGGATCGTGCTGGTCGAGGCCATGGCGGCTGGCACTGCCGTCGTGGCCAGTGAGTTGGACGCTTTCCGCCGTGTTCTTCGCGACGGTCAGGCCGGCTTGCTGGTCCCCATCGGGAACTCCGATGCCTTGGCCGAGGCAATCGATTCCGTTCTCGGTGACCCGGATCGACGACGCGCGCTGGTCAACACCGCGACAAGTGTTGTTGCCGAATACGACTGGCCGGTGGTGGCCGAACAGATCCTGCGTGTCTACGAGACCGTCACGGTTGGCGGCACCGGCGTACGCGTGGTGGGTTCATGACCTTCTCCGCTCTGACGATCTTCATTCTCGGGCTCGTCGCTGCCGTCGTCCTGGTCGTCGGACTGTGGGCGTACGGGACGGCGAACCGACTCGATCGACTGCATGTGCGTTCGGATCAGTCGTGGTTGGCGCTCGATGCGGCTCTGTCCCGTCGTGCCGCGGTTGTCCGCGCGGCGGCTGTGGACATGAGCGCCGACGACGCCCGCAGATTCGTCACCTTGGCGGACGCCGCCGAACGGGCGGATCGTCAGGATCGCGAGCTTGCCGAGAACCGGCTGTCCAATGCTCTCGCTGCCTACGGCACGACGTCGCTGCGACCTCAACTGGTGGCCGAGTTGGCCGATGCCGAGGCGCGCGTGCTGATCGCCCGGCGGTTCCACAACGACGCGGTGCGAGACACTCTCGCGTTGCGTACCCGACGACTTGTTCGATGGCTACATCTCGGCGGAACGGCGCCACTGCCTCAATACTTCGAGATCTCTGAGCGCACGACCGCGGCGGCGGTGCCCGAGGGAATCACCGTGGATACGTCACGGACCTCTGCCCGCGTGGTGATGCTGGACGAGGAAGATCGGGTGCTGCTGTTGCGCGGGCACGATCCCAAGATCCCGAACACTTACTTCTGGTTCACCGTCGGCGGCGGGCTCGAACGCGGCGAACATCTGCGAGCGGCCGCGGTTCGTGAGATCGAGGAGGAAACGGGGTTCAAGGTAGCGCCGGAGAATCTGCGAGGTCCGCTTTGGCGTCGGGTGGCGATCTTCCCGTTCGACGGTGAGCTGATCCGTTCGGAAGAGCTGTTCTTCGCTACGCGCACTCACGGCTTCGAGCCGGTCTTCCAAGGCCACACGGAATTGGAACAGCGTGCCATCACCGGCCATCGCTGGTGCAGCGCCGACGAGATCCGCCGACTGGCCAAGTCCGGTGAGCCCGTCTACCCGTTGGATCTGGCAAACCTCCTGGTGGAGGCCGCGACGATTGCGGACGGTTCCGAGGATCCGGAAGTGCGTTCCATCCGCTGATCGTTCGGTCGTTCAGTGCTCGCGGCCGTTTAAGGCCAGCAATGGCAAATTGGATACGGAATCGAAGGCCGGTTCGTCCTAGAGTTCTGGCCAGAGGCCTCCGAGCGTATGAACTCGTGTGTTCGCCGTGCCTTGTTTCTTTCGTCACGCCACTACTGCAGGAGTTTGCTGTGAGCACCCCCGACTCTGCCCCCACCACCGCCATCGGCACCGCCCGCGTCAAGCGCGGCATGGCTGAAATGCTCAAGGGCGGTGTGATCATGGACGTGGTCACCGCTGAGCAGGCCAAGATCGCCGAAGACGCCGGCGCCGTCGCCGTCATGGCACTCGAGCGGGTCCCCGCAGACATTCGCGCACAGGGCGGCGTCTCGCGCATGAGTGACCCGGACATGATCGACAGCATCATCTCCACCGTCAGCATCCCCGTCATGGCGAAGGCACGCATCGGTCACTTCGTCGAAGCTCAGATCCTGCAGAGCCTCGGCGTCGACTACATCGACGAGTCCGAGGTCCTGACCCCGGCCGACTACGCCAACCACATCGACAAGTGGAAGTTCACCGCTCCCTTCGTCTGTGGCGCCACCAACCTCGGTGAAGCGCTCCGTCGCATCAACGAAGGCGCGGCCATGATCCGCTCGAAGGGTGAAGCCGGCACCGGAGACGTCTCCAACGCCACCACACACATGCGCACCATCCGCGGCGAGATCCGCCGGTTGACCTCGCTGAGCGAGGACGAACTGTACGTAGCCGCCAAGGAACTGCAGGCCCCCTACGAACTGGTCGTCGAGGTCGCCAAGGCCGGCAAGCTGCCTGTCACCATGTTCACCGCCGGCGGCATCGCCACCCCGGCAGACGCTGCGATGATGATGCAGCTCGGCGCCGAGGGCGTCTTCGTCGGATCAGGTATCTTCAAGTCCGGCAACCCGAAGCAGCGCGCTGAGGCCATCGTCAAGGCCACCACGTTCTACGACGACCCGGACGTGCTCGCCAAGGTCTCGCGCGGACTCGGCGAGGCAATGGTCGGCATCAACGTCGACGACCTGCCCGTCGGACACCGCCTCGCAGAGCGCGGTTGGTGACAGCAGGTTCGACGACCGGGCTCAGTGCCTGAAAGTCTTCACACAAGAAGGGCGGCGGTTGCATTGGCAACCGCCGCCCTTCGGGGTGTGGCGGACCGTCAGATGCTGTCCGATACCTCGAACACGAACTCGACCTCGACGGCACTGTTTCGGGGGAGTTCGGCCACGCCGATCGCAGAGCGGGCGTGCTGTCCAGCGGTACCGAAGATCTCGGCCAGCAGGTCGGACGCACCGTTGATCACCTGGGGTTGCTGCGAGAATCCGGATCCCGAAGCAACAAATCCAACGACCTTGACGACCCGAACGATGCGGTCGAGACCGACCAAGGCATCAACGGCCGCGAGTCCGTTGAGAGTGCACAACCGCGCCGCCTGGGCGGCGTCTTCGACGGAGACGCCCTCGCCCAACTTGCCGATGCACGTCGTAGTGCCGTCGACGAGCGGCAATTGCCCCGACGTGTAGACGTATGACCCCGTCTGAACGGCGGGAAGGTATGAGCCTGCGGGGGTGGCAACAGGCGGGAGGGTCAGGTCGAGTGCGGCGAGTCGTGCGGTCCAGGTATTTGCGTCGTTCATCGGTTCCTCAATGGGTTCTTTTGTCCGGGAATGGTGTTCGAGTCTGTCATCGGGAGTCTCGGCAAGTCCAAGTCGTATTTGCGCCCACCCCATCACTTTTGGTGATATTCGCCGTCGTCGGATTCAAATGGTGTTCGAGTTGGCCACCTAAACTGTGTCGTATGTCGTCAATTCGTAACATCTCACTGGGGATACCTGTCCGTTCCGGTCACGTACTCATGCTCGACGGCACGGACTCTGTCACGGGGGAGAACTTTCATCGATTGATCGGTGGCGGTATCGAGTTCGGTGAGACGGCCGAGGCAGCGCTGCGACGCGAGTTCGCGGAGGAACTCGGTGTCAGGTTGGGAAGCGTCGAGTTGCTCGAGGTCGTCGAGAACATCTTCGAGTTCGAGGGGCGACCTGGGCATGAGATTGTCCATGTCTTTGCAGTCGACTCAGCTGACATCGATGCGTTTCCGCTCGACGTGCAACTCCGAGTCCTAGACGAAGGTAGTCCAGTCCACTGGGTATTGAGTGGTGGGTCCGACCGCCCTATCTACCCGGCCGAAGCTGCCCGCATTATCAACGCCCTGGTTCAGTAGGGGAATCCGTTGCCGGAACACGAGTGGCCGCAAAGGTTGCTCCGCAACAATTTTCGGTCAATCGGGATTGTTCGGACTGATTCCTGGAAATCATAGATATCGAACGTATATTCGAATAGTGTTGAGGAATGTTCGATGACGGAGCAGGAAGCTCGGGTACCGCAGCGCAGCTGCCTGGTGCCGAATCCGACTGCGCCCTCATCGATCTCATCGCCGATCTGCATGCGCGCGAATCGATGCTCGTGGAACGAAAACTGGCTGCCATTGCCGAGTTTTTCGAGCGTCGCAGCGCTGACCACACTGATAACGGTGCTTGGTCGTCTACCGCTCACGAACTGGCTGAGGCCGAGCTCGGCGCGGCATTGACCATGGGCCGTGCCGCAGCGGGAAAGTTGATCGGTCTCGGCTTTTCTCTCAAGACTCGGCTCCATCGCACGCGTGCCGCCATGGCGCGCGGAGAACTGGATCTGTATCGAGTCGGATTGATCGACTCCGCTACGGCTAACGTCGCCGACGATTTGATCGACGAGGTGGAACGGCAACTCCTCGAAAAGATCTCGGCGCCACCGATGCCTGGCGGTACCGGCTTGACCGGTCGCCGATTGACAGCGGCTATCGACCGGATCGTCGCCGTGGTGGATCCCGAGGGGATACGCGAACGTCGACGCCGCGCCCTGGCTGATCGGTTCGTGGGTGTGAGCGCTGCCGAGGACGGAATGGCGCGGATATTGGGGAGTATTCCGGCGGAGGAAGCACGGGCTTTCGACCGTCGGTTGCGGGAGTTGGCAATGTCGGTGTGTCGACACGATTCCCGTAAGTACGAGCAACGACGAGCTGACGCATTGGGAGCGTTGGTATCCGGGTCGACGATTCTGCCGTGCGATTGCGGCCTGGACGAGTGCCCACAAGATCGAAGCGGGATTGTGGTGGTGCGTCGGCCGTTGGTTCACGTGGTCATGCTGGAATCAACGCTTCAGGGCGGTGACGGACCAGGTGCAGACGAACCCGCTCACCTTGACGGTTATGGAGTGATCAGTGCAGAGCATGCGCGTGACATCGCCGCGGGTGCGCTGATTCGGAAGGTGAAGGTACCAGCCGATGCCGCGCTCGAGTCTTCCGGTGAGGGCGAGCCAGTACCTCCACCCGTTGTTCCTTCGGCGTCGGTCTACCGCCCCGGCGCTGTCCTCGACACCTGGGTGCGGGTGATCGCAGGAAGCTGCCAGTGGTTGCACTGCGATGTCGCTGCATGGAATTCAGATCTTGATCACACGGAGCCCTTTGATCATCGCGATCCCAATCGTGGTGGAAAGACCGTGGCGTCGAATCTGAGTGCGTATTGTCGAAACCATCACCGCCTCAAGCATTCCGGTCAGTGGTTGCACATCTCGAACCCGGACCGGAGTGTCATGCTGACCTCGCCGACCGGACATTGCTACCGAACCAGGCCGTCAGGTCTGCTGGCGGGAATGCTCGAGCCTGTACTGCCCGAGGGTGGTCGGCGTCGGCGCACACGTCTGGAGAACAAGGCCTCTCGTGTGCGGGGTGAGCGCCGGCGTCAGCGGATACGGATGCACCGGCGGATGAAGAAGGCACAGAGGAGGACCTTCGACGGCGGAGACGATCCACCGCCGTTCTGAGTCGATGCGCCCCGTCGCTCAGTGTTTTCGGATGCCCACTTTGGTGGCCGGGGGTGCGTCAGGCATTGTGTGAAGGTCGGTAGACGTCGGTACACGGGAAGATGTGGAGCATCGATGGCGAGGATCGAAGAAATTCTGGAGTTGGAACGCCTCGAGCGTGACATCTTTCGAGGAATCATCGCGGAGACCACCCTGACCCGCACTTTCGGCGGCCAGGTCGCCGGCCAGGCATTGGTGTCGGCGGTACGCACGGTCGATCCGGCCTATTCAGTTCATTCGTTGCACGGATACTTCCTGCGTCCGGGCAATCCGATGGAGCCGACGGTCTTTCTGGTCGATCGTGTTCGGGACGGTCGATCGTTCGCGACCCGCTTGGTCACCGGAATTCAAGACGGGCAAGCCATTTTCACGATGTCGGCATCCTTCCACGTCCAAGACGAAGGCATCGAGCACCAGGACGAGATGCCACCGGTCCCTGACCCCGAGACCTTGGCCATCGCCCAGGATTCGGAAGATCCCGAGACTGCGTGGTTGGCTCGCGAGTGGTCCGATTGGGACCTCCGGATGGTGCCGAAGGCCGACATCAACAAACGTCCAGGCGCTGCCGCACAGCAGCAAGTATGGTTCCGTTCCCGCGAGGCTCTCCCGGACGACCCGGTATTTCACGTGTGCACGCTTGCGTACATGAGCGACATGACGCTGCTCGGATCTTCCCGAGGCCCTCACATGGACGTCGCCATGCAAAGCGCCTCGCTCGATCACGCCATGTGGTTCCTGCGGCCGTTCCGGGCCGACGAGTGGCTGTTGTACGACCAGACGTCGCCGTCAGCGGGCTTCGGTCGCGCATTGACGCAGGGACGGATCTTCGACAGCCGAGGAAACATGGTTGCTGCAGTCGTCCAGGAAGGCCTGACCAGGCTGTATCGCCCGAAGTGAGGTCGGCCGAATTGAGGTCGCCTGAAGTGAGATCAATCGCAGTGAGACCTTCAGGGGCGAGACCGCACCGCAGGCCGGGCCGGATGGTCGTACCTGACCTCGAAATCGACCTCCTCGGACACCTCTGATCGGTGTTCGAGGAGTGCGTCGACGGTCCACAGATCCGCCTCCGGAGTGTGCCGCCGCATGGCAGGTTCGCTCATGTCCAGGCGGACGCTGACGTCGAACTCCAGCCCACGCCCGAGCAACATCGGACCGGCGATCACGATGACCGCGCGCTCATGGACGGGGACGCGGGTCGAGCGAGCCGATCGATCGGTGGGTTCGTCCCAGAGTTTCGGCAAGAACGCTCGTTTGGTGCGGGCGGCGGTGATCACTTCACGATCGAGTGCCGGATAGTCGAACCAGATGGTGCGGTAACTCAGCGCATCCTCGTGACCGAACTCGTATCGCAGCGAAGCCGGCCGCACGTAGTCGTGCAGTGACACAACAGCACTCGGCCTGCTGTGCGACTCGACGGCGGACCCGACCAGTTCCGCGAGCCGAGACGGCTGCGCACAATCAGGTCCGTCGATCGCTACAACCGCCACCGACGGAAATGATCCGGTCAGCGTTGCGATCTGCTCGGCCAGGGCGAGGGGAGTGGACGGGATGAATGTGCTCACGCCCACCATGGTGCCGTGCCCGCTCGCCGAGGCGATATTGTGAACCGTCATCGCGCCCACCGCGGCGGTCTATTTCCGGAGGACTCATGGTTGGTATCGAGGAGATCCTCGCGCTCGAACACCTGGAGAAGGACATCTTCCGTGGTGCGGTCCATCCCACCGCACTTCAGCGGACGTTCGGCGGGCAGGTTGCCGGGCAGTCGTTGGTTTCTGCCGTGAGTACCGTCGACGAGAGCTACCACGTGCACTCGTTGCACGGATACTTCCTGCGCCCGGGCAACCCGAAGATTCCGACGGTCTACCTGGTGGACCGCATCCGCGACGGGCGCTCGTTCTGCACCCGCCGGGTGAACGCAGTCCAGGACGGTAAGACGATCTTCACGATGTCGGCCTCGTTCCACGTCGAGGACGAAGGTATCGAGCATCAGGATCGGATGCCTTCCGTTCCGGCGCCGGAGGACTTGCAGGACGCGCAGACCGTCCCCAAGTTGGCGGAATCCCAGTTCTACCAAGAGTGGAAGAACTGGGACATCAGAATTGTGCCGGCCGAGCAGAGTGCGTCAGCGCCGGATCTCGCCGCACAACAGCGCGTGTGGATGCGCTACCGCGAGGCTCTGCCGGATCGTCCGCTGTTGCACATCTGCACGCTTGCGTACCTCAGTGACATGACCCTGCTCGGAACTTCGAAAGTCCCGCACCGGGGCGTGAAAACGCAGACTGCTTCGCTCGATCACGCGATGTGGTTCCTGCGTCCGTTCCGGGCCGACGAGTGGTTGCTCTACGACCAGACATCGCCGTCGGCAGGTTTCGGTCGCGCGCTCACTCAGGGGCGTATCTACGATCGCGATGGCAACATGGTGGCAGCGGTGGTTCAGGAGGGTTTGACGCGTCTGGAACGCGAACCCGACAGCCGTGAGAACAAGACAGGAACTGTGTGATGACGCGTCCGTTGATCGGTGTACTCGCCCTCCAGGGTGATGTTCGCGAGCACCTTGCTGCACTTGATGATTCGGGTGCGGATGCCGTGGGTGTCCGACGGCCGGAGGAGCTGGACAAGGTAGACGGAATCGTGATTCCGGGTGGCGAATCCACCACCATGAGCCGGCTTCTGCAGGTGTTCGAACTGTTGGATCCGCTGCGTGAGCGTCTTCGCGGCGGTCTGCCGGCCTACGGTTCGTGTGCCGGCATGATTCTGCTGGCGAGCGAGGTACTCGACACCCGGCCGGACGCCGAACATCTCGGCGCCATCGACATGACGGTGCGCCGCAACGCTTTCGGCAGACAGGTCGATTCTTTCGAGTCAGACCTGGAGTTCGAGGGCATCATCGGAGATCCCATCCGCGCCGTCTTCATCCGCGCGCCGTGGGTGGAGCGAGTTGGACCGGGCGTTGAGGTCCTTGCGCAGGTTCCCGCCGCCGCGGGGGAGGCCGCGGGCCGGATCGTCGCGGTTCGGCAGGGCTCGGTGATCGCCACTTCTTTCCATCCCGAGGTAACCGGTGACCGTCGAGTGCACGAGATGTTCGTCGATCTGGTTCGCGGATAACTCGAGTAGCCAGCCTCGGCCGAACCTACAGCTCCAGTTCGCGGGCAAGGATCGCCGCCTGGACGCGTGAGGTGAGGTGCAACTTCGACAGAACTCGTGACACATGAGACTTCACCGTCGGAGCACCGACACCGAGTTCACGCGACAGTTCGGCATTGGACATACCCGTCCCAAGCAGCGCGAGCACCTCGCGTTCACGATCGGTGAGCTCGCTCAATCCCAGCGGTTCGGTGGGTTTGGGTGCACGCTGAACGAACTCGCCGATCAGTGCACGCGCCGCGCGAGGAGCGAGCACTGCATCTCCGGCCGCGACGTTGCGGATAGCGCTGGTCAGCTCGTCCGCGGTCGCAGTCTTGAGCAGAAATCCCGACGCGCCGGCGCGCAGGGCCGCGAAGACGTATTCGTCGAGGTCGAAGGTGGTCAACACCAGAACCCGGCTGCGGGTCGTCCCGATGATCTGACGCGTCGCCTCGATGCCGTCGGTGCCTGGCATCCGGACGTCCATGAGTACGACGTCGGGTTGATGCGTGCGGGTGACGGTGATCGCCGACGCTCCGTCACCGGCTTCTGCAACGACATCGATGTCGTCGTGCTGCCGCAGGATCATCGCCAGGCCGGAGCGGATCGCGGCGTGGTCGTCGACCAGGGCGACGGTGATCACCGATCCGTTCCGTTCGGTGCGGGGACCGGTAGCTGTGCGCATACCGTCCATTCTCCGTCGACCGGAAGTGCGTCGAGTGAACCGCCCAGCAGCTCGGCGCGGTGACGCATGTTTGCAAGTCCGCGCGTTCCAGCCCGCGGATGGGATGTGTCGGGACCGACGGGGTTTCGGATCTCGATCTGTAATGCATTGTGCTGGAGAGAGATCGACATCGAGATCGGCGCACCGGGCGCATGTTTGAGTGCGTTGGTCAAGGCTTCCTGGGTGATCCGATACGCCGTGTGATCGACCACGCTCGGCAAGGCGGCAGCATCGACGTCGATCGCAACGTGCACAGTGCCGCCGGCTGCCCGAACTGCGTCCAGGACGACGGGCAACTCGGTCAGCCGCGGGGGAGAGGAACGCGGGTCCGGGGTCTCGTCGTCCCCGGCGTGGAGCAGTTCGATCATCGACCGCATCTCGGAAAGGCCCGCGAGACTGCTCGATCTGATCGCCCCGATCATCTCCCGCAAGCCGTCGTCTGGTTCGCCCCGTTCACCGGAGAGAGCTGTGGTGGACAGTGCCGCCTCCGAATGGATTGCGATGGCGGAGAGGTGGCTTGCGATGACGTCGTGCAGATCGCGCGCCATGGTTGCTCGTTCGTGAGCGACTGCGGCCTCGCGGTCTAGAGCGGCGAGTGCTTCGTGGACTCTGGAACGCTCGCGTTCGGCCTCGGTCAGTTCGACTTGTCGACGGATGACCAGTGCCCACCACACCGGCGTACCGAAGAACAGTGCCGTCACCACGCCTGCCCCAGCCGCAGCGCGGACGTCCTGGGTGGACAGGTAGACGAGTGCGGTGAGCGCGGCAACCGTCACCGCGGTCAGAGAACACACCACTCGGCCCAGCCGCGCCGTCCCGTACAGAACTGCGGCGTAGGTGAGATCCGAGAGGACCAGCCACATCGGCAGAGTGGGTCCCAGGGCAGCGTCGACCGCGACGATGACGGCCCCCGCCGCCAAAGCTGTTGCCGGACGCACCCGCCGGAACGAGTCGATCGCACACAGCAGAGCCAGCATCCCGATCCGAACCCCGGCGGGAACGTCGCCGACACCTCCGACATCGGTCCACATTTGGTACAGGCCGACCAGGTAGAGGAGTACCCCGATCGCGAACAGGCCGAAGGCGATGAGCGGATCGTTCCACTTGCCGACACTCCGACTTCTGGTCACCACAGACTTATCAGAGCACATCGGGGCGCCTGACTTGTCATACCAAATGATGAGGTCGGCGTTGTTCCGATGGCTGATGTGCGGATTCGATAGAGAAGACAGGCTCGACGTATGAAAATTCGCTTCGAGTTGATGATCGGCATTCTCTTGGTCGTCGGTGGCGGCTGTCTGTGGCTGTTCGCGCGTGACGCCGAGTTCTTCTGGTTTCGCGGCGGACCACTCGGCGTGATCCTCGCGATCATCGGTGCCTTCGACATCGTGAATGCAGTCCGAACGAGGGAGACAGCGATACCCGAGCGCCGAAACGACTGACGTGGAACTCGTCCTGCTCACCACGCTGGGCGGGCTCGCCCTGCTGGACAGTACGAGCATCGGAACTTTGGTCGTCCCGGTCTGGATGTTGTTGATGCCGGGACGACCGCAGGTTCGCAGGCTGCTGACGTATCTGGTGGTCATCACGACGTTCTATTTTGTTGTCGGGGTGGCAGTCTGGACGACGGCACGGGCAGGTATGCCTGTCGTCGCCCCGCTGCTCGAAACCCCCGCCGCCCGCGGTGCGCAGTTGATACTCGGTATCGCGTTGTTCGCGTGGAGCTTTCGATTCGATTCCGAGAAGAGGCGCACATCCGGTCAAGCCGATCGAACCCATGTTTGGCGAGAGCGGGTGCTCGGCTCGGCCAGTTCCGCGAGAAGTGTTGTACTTCTGGCAATTGCTGCCGGGACCGCCGAATTGGTGACGATGCTGCCCTACTTGGCGGCGATCGCGATGATCACCGCTGCTGGGCTGTCCGCAGTCACGTCTGCGTCGATACTTGCCGGATACTGCCTGATCATGGCCACTCCGGCAGTGCTTCTGTTGTGCGGGCGGATCGTGGCCGGCGACCGACTGGACAAGCCGCTGAGCGGGGTGGACTCGTTCATCTCACGCCACGGCGACAGCGCGATGGGTTGGGTGTTCGGCATTGCCGGCTTCTACCTCGCCGGCAATGCCGCTGCCGTGTTGTTCGTGAATTGACGTTGTTCGTAGATTGACGTTGTTCGTGAATCAACCAGCCTGAACCAACGAATTGATCAGCTTCACACCGTCTTCCGGGTGATCGACGGTTACGGCGAACAGTCGTCCGTTCTCGAGAGTGACCACGATGGCCTCACCCGAGCGGAGAGTGACGGCTGTTCCGCGCGGTGTCATTCGGTAACCCCATCCACCCCATTCGGCCGGACGTATCGCGTCGACTGATGCGGACTTCACCTTCGAGATGGGGATCTTCTTCCATCGAACGCCCCAGGAACTGATGCCGACACCATGACGGTCGACGCGCACGGTGACCGACGCGAATGCTGTGACGGCGAGGGTGGACACACCTAGGATCACGGCAACCCACCAATCCGAGTACGCGGCAGTCGCGATCACGAGAACTACGAGGCCGGCGGTAACGATCCACGGCCAGACGCTGCGGACCTGCCCGACCCACACTGCACGTTCGGAGGCCGTCAGCGGAGTGTCGAGCGTCGGGGTCGGCAGTGGCGACTCCGGGCCGCTTCGTTGCTGGTCAGGCAGCGCGTATGCCAGAACTCCTACGAGTACCGCCGCGATCGGCGCAAGAATCCACCAGCCGATACGCGCGTCTTCCGGCGACCCGGCGTCGATCGTCAAGGCGACGCTCAGAATCCAGATCGTCGCCAGTGTCGCACTCGAGATCGAGGTTACGGCGAGAAACAAGGGCGCGTTGTCGCTCGAACGGGCCGCGACGGCACAGGCGCAAACGACAGCCACCAGTGAAATCACCAGCGCGATGGCGAAAAACGTCGTCGTGGTGCTGAACCCGTCCGGGGTCGATCCGGACCAATGGCTCGCGACGGTCTCGGGTAGGCGGTCACCCCACGCGAAGCGTGCGAACACCAGAATCAGGGTCGGGATCAGAGTCAGCGAAGCTGCTGTCCAGAGTCGGATCTTGCTGGTCGTCATTGTGTGCTGGTCTCCTTGATGAGGTCGAGCATGTGCGCAGTGTCGAGTCCGAGATTTCGGGCCTGCCGTACGAACTCGCGCGCAGATTCGTTGAGAGCTGTTCTTCCCGAGTCGAATTCGGCGCGAATGACGGCGCCACGTCCGCGTCGGAGGTCGATCAGGCCTTCGTCGCGGAGTGTTGCGTACGCACGAAGAACCGTGTGGAGATTGACGTCGATCGACTCGGCGAGAGCGCGAGCGGACGGCAGGCGGTCACCTGGTCCGATCTCACCGCGGATGACCGAGCCACGAACCCCGGCTGCAATCTGCTCCGCGAGCGGAGTTGTGGAGGCGTGATCTATTCGGACCAACATGTTTGCATTCTATGCAAACAATGCGCGGTTTGACTAATTCGTGTCGGGGGATGCAGCGAGTTGTGACGTGGGACGGGTAACATCGGCAGAGCTGAAAGACGCGCATTCGGCGTGCGCAACGCAGCAGGAAAGGGGCTTGAATCGCATGAGCGGCCACTCAAAATGGGCCACCACCAAGCACAAGAAGGCTGTGATCGACGCACGTCGTGGCAAATCCTTCGCGAAGCTGATCAAGAACATCGAGGTGGCGGCACGAACCGGCGGTGGCGATCCCACGGGCAACCCCACCTTGTACGACGCCATCCAGAAGGCGAAGAAGACGTCTGTTCCCAATGACAACATCGAGCGTGCGCGCAAGCGCGGCGCCGGTGAAGAAGCGGGCGGCGCAGACTGGCAGACCATCATGTACGAGGGCTACGGACCCAACGGCGTCGCCGTTCTGATCGAGTGCCTCACCGACAACCGCAACCGCGCAGCCGGTGAAGTTCGCACCGCGATGACCCGTAACGGTGGCAACCTCGCTGACCCGGGTTCCGTCTCCTACCTGTTTGCTCGCAAGGGTGTCGTCACGCTCGAGAAGGACGGCCAGTCGGAGGACGACGTCCTGATGGCTGTGCTCGACGCCGGTGCCGAGGAAGTCACCGATCTCGGTGAAACCTTCGAAATCGTCAGTGAGCCACAGGATCTGGTTGCCGTACGTTCGGCACTTCAGGAAGCCGGCATCGACTACGACTCCGCTGAAGCCGATTTCCGCGCTTCCGTCGAGGTTCCCTTGGATGTCGACGGCGCACGCAAGATCTTCAAGCTCGTCGACGCGCTCGAAGACTCTGACGACGTGCAGAACGTCTACACCAACATCGATCTGTCCGACGAGGTTCTCGCGGCTCTCGAAGACTGATTGCTTTTCAACTCAACCCGGCCCTGACGTCCGCGTCTCGGCCGGGTTGCGTGTTGATGCGGGGCAGTACGCCCGCGCACCGCTAAGCTATCGAACAGCTGTTCGGTATGGAGAGGTGTGACAAAGTGCGCGTGCTCGGAGTGGACCCAGGCTTGACTCGCTGCGGGTTGGGTGTGGTCGACGGGAGCAACGGCAGGAAAGTGCGCCCCATTGCCGTCGACGTGGTGCGGACCCCGCCCGAGATGGACCTCGGGTCTCGGCTACTGCGGATCTCCGATGCGGCGGAACTGTGGATCGAGCAGTACAAGCCGGAGGTCGTCGCGATCGAGCGTGTATTCGCGCAGCACAACGTCAGTACCGCGATGGGCACGGCGCAAGCAGGCGGAGTTGTCGCGCTCGCTGCCGCCAGACGCGGCATCCCGGTGTGTTTCCACACGCCCAGCGAGGTGAAGGCCGCCGTTACCGGCAGCGGTAACGCCGACAAGGCGCAGGTCACCGCGATGGTGACGCGAATCCTGAACTTGAAGACGGCGCCGAAACCGGCTGACGCCGCTGACGCTCTGGCGCTCGCGATCTGTCACTGCTGGCGAGCACCGATGATCGAGCGAATGGCCCGCGCCGAGGCGATGGCCGCTGAACAAATGCGTAAGTATCAGGCAAAATTGGCCGAGATGAAGAAGGCAGGTTCACGATGATCGCGTCGGTACGCGGCGAGGTACTCGATATTGCACTCGACCATGCGGTCATCGAAGCGTCAGGTGTCGGCTATCGGGTCAATGCCACCCCGGTGACTCTCGGTGCACTGCATCGGGGAAGCGAAGCGCGACTGTTCACGACGATGATCGTTCGCGAAGACTCGATGACGCTCTACGGTTTTTCCGATACCGAGTCGAAGGACCTGTTCAGCCTCTTGCAGACGGTTTCCGGAGTCGGACCGCGCCTGGCGATGGCAACTCTTGCAGTGCTCGAACCGGACGCATTGCGGCGGGCACTCTCGGAAGGCAACCTGACGGCGTTGACGAGGGTCCCCGGTATCGGGAAACGCGGCGCCGAGCGCATGGTCGTCGAACTGCGCGACAAGGTCGACGCCGTCGCGACGACGGCCGGCGCGGCGTCCGGTGTCGTCGTCGGCAGTTCGATCCGTGATCAGATCGTCGAGGCTCTCGAAGGTCTGGGCTTCCCGATCAAGCAGGCCGAGCAGGCCACGGATTCGGTCCTGGCGGAATCGCCCGAGGCCACTACGTCGGTAGCACTGCGTTCTGCTCTGTCGCTGCTCGGTAAGACTCGATGAACTTCGACCCGATCGACGATTTCGACGACGAGTCGCAGGTCTCTGCCGAATTGGTGGCGGGAGACGGCGATGTCGAAGCGAGTTTGCGCCCCAAGAGTCTCGACGACTTCATCGGGCAACCCCGTGTTCGCGAACAACTGCAGCTCGTGCTCACCGGAGCAAAACTTCGCGGCAGCACACCTGATCACATCCTGATGTCCGGTCCCCCCGGACTCGGAAAGACGTCGATGGCGATGATCATCGCGGGGGAGTTGGGCTCTTCTCTGCGGTTGACGTCCGGACCGGCGCTCGAACGCGCCGGAGACCTGGCCGCGATGCTGAGCAATCTCGTCGAGGGTGACGTGTTGTTCATCGACGAGATTCACCGAATCGCTCGTCCGGCCGAGGAGATGTTGTACCTGGCGATGGAAGACTTCCGTGTCGACGTCGTCGTCGGTAAGGGGCCGGGTGCCACGTCGATTCCTCTGGAGGTTGCACCGTTCACGCTGGTCGGTGCGACTACACGGTCAGGTGCGCTGACCGGTCCGTTGCGCGACCGCTTCGGGTTCACCGCTCACATGGATTTCTACGAACCCGAAGAGCTGCAACAGATTCTGATGCGTTCGGCCGGAATTTTGGGAGTCAATCTCGAAGTTGACGCCGGGGCCGAAATCGCACGACGCTCGCGGGGGACACCGCGTATCGCGAACCGATTGCTGCGCCGGGTTCGCGACTTCGCCGAGGTGCGCGCCGACGGAATCGTCACCATGGACGTCGCTCAGGCGGCCTTGGCTGTCTACGACGTGGACCAGTTGGGCTTGGACCGTCTCGACCGATCCGTACTGAGTGCATTGGTGCGGTCGTTCGGCGGCGGGCCCGTCGGCGTGTCGACGCTTGCGGTGGCCGTCGGCGAGGAACCGTCGACGGTGGAAGAAGTGTGCGAGCCGTTCCTGGTTCGGGCCGGGATGATCGCCCGGACGCCGCGAGGACGCGTGGCTACCGCCGCTGCCTGGACTCAACTCGGAATGACACCGCCGCCGGATGCCGCAGCGGGCGGTATCGAGGTTCGTGTCAACGAACCGCAGGCCACGTTGTTCGATCCGAACGGAGAGTGAATTTCGACTGGAAAGGCCTACTTGAACGGCCGATCTGTCAGGAATCCTCAGCAACTAATGGCACACTGGTGTATTGCGTAGGTCCATCCGGGACCATCGCGGCGTAAAACGTGCAACACAACCGAGGTTGATCAACACATGTCGAGTTTGCTTTTCCCACTCTTGATCCTCGCACTGCTGGTGCCCATGTTCCTGGGCATGCGCAAGCAGAAGAAGGCTTTGGCTGCCACTTCCGAGATGCAGGACTCGCTGCAGGTCGGCGATCGAGTGCAGACCACGGCCGGGCTCTATGCCACGATTGCTTCTCTGGACGACGACACCGTGGACCTCGAGATCGCCGACGGTGTCATCACCACCTGGTCGCGTCTGGTCATCCGTGAGCGCGTTGTCGAGACGGCCGAAACCGACGAGTACGACGACGACTCGGTTTCCGAGATCGAAGAATCAGCTGCTGACACCGAAATCCGGCTCACCAAGGAGTCCTGACTTCGTCGACCTGGCACGTGTTCTAGAGTTGTGAACTCGGACACACGTCCAGATCGGGTCTGTAGTAGTTCTTTCATCGGAGTAGTTCTTTCACCAGCAGCTCAGTTCATCCCGTTGATCAATCGTTGCAGTCGAACGCCGCAGCTCGGGTGGTCGTCGACCGCCCGAGCCCTGCATTTACTGAAGCTCTGCACCTACTGAGGAGACTTAAAGATCGTGGCACCTTCCACCGGAACGGTGCATCCGGTCCGCTACCTGGCCCTTTTCGGGGTCCTGGTGGTGGCACTGTATGCCCTGGTGTTCTTCACTGGAGACAAGTCGGCCACGCCGAAACTCGGCATCGACCTGCAGGGTGGAACGCGCGTCACGTTGACCGCTCGTACCCCGGACGGCAGCGCTCCCAGTCAGGACAGTCTCAAGCAGGCTCAGGAAATCATCGAGACCCGCGTCAACGGTCTCGGCGTTTCCGGCTCCGAGGTCGTCGTCGACGGTGACAATCTCGTCATCACCGTTCCCGGCGACGACAGTGCGCAGGCTCGCTCGCTCGGCCAGACCGCCCGTCTGTACATCCGCCCGGTGACGGGTTCGATCGATGTCGCCACCCGTGACGCGAACCGGACAGCTACCCCTGAGGCGCCGGCGGCCGAAACTCCGGCCACTGATGCCCCGGCTCCCGAGGCGCCGGGCGACGGGACCCAGACGCCGCAGAACCGCCCGTTCCTGGCTCAGGACCCGACCACTCCGGAGGCAACCCCGGCGCCGGAGACGACAACACCGGCTCCCCCCGCGGACGCATCGAGTGACGGCACCGACGAAGGCGACGCAGCAGCAGCGGAAATCGCCGCAGCGCGCGCCCTCCGACAGAGCAGCGATCCGACGGTGCAGCAGCAAGCAGTGGCGAACCTCGACTGCTCCGTCGCGGATCCGCTCCGTGGAAACGACGACCCGACTCTTCCGCTGGTCGCGTGCTCGCAAGACGGACTGAACATCTATCTTCTCGGTCCTTCGATCATCGACGGCCAGGAGATTGCCGACGCGTCTTCGGTCTTCAACTCGCAGCAGTCGCGCCACGAGATCAGCCTCTCGTTCAAGACGACCGGCAGCAACACCTGGGCCGAGTTCACCTCAGCCAACATCGGCAAGCAGGCAGCGTTCACGCTCGACTCGAAGGTCGTCAGCGCTCCCACGATTCAAGGTGCAACGCCTGCGGGTAGCGCGACCTCGATCACGGGCAGTTTCACTGCGGAGAGCGCCAAAGAACTTGCCAACACTCTGAAGTACGGTTCGCTTCCGCTCTCGTTCGCAGCCTCCGAGGCCGAGACGGTCTCGGCAACGCTCGGCCTGGCCTCACTTCAGGCGGCATTGATTGCCGGCGCGGTCGGTCTCGTTCTCGTTCTGCTGTACTGCCTCGTCTACTACCGGATGCTCGGCGTCCTGACGGCGTTGTCGCTGATCCTCTCCGGAGTCATGGTCTACGCGATCATGGTTCTGCTCGGTAGATACATCGGCTTCACACTCGACTTGGCCGGCATGGCTGGTCTGATCATCGGTATCGGTATGACCGCCGACTCGTTCGTCGTGTTCTTCGAACGCATCAAGGACGAAATGCGTGAGGGCCGTAGCTTCCGCTCCGCGGTGCCACGCGGTTGGGCGCGAGCCCGCCGAACAATTCTGTCCGGCAACGCGGTGAGCTTCATCGCCGCTGCAGTTCTGTACGTGCTGGCGGTCGGACAGGTGCGAGGCTTCGCCTTCACCTTGGGTCTGACCACCATTCTCGACGTGATTGTCGTGTTCCTCGTGACGTGGCCACTGGTCAGCATGGCGTCCCGTTCGGCGTTCTGGTCCAAGCCCAGCGTCAACGGTCTCGGCGCAGTGCAAGAGGTTGCCCGCGAACGTAAGGTTGCCGCCGCTGCGTCGGCTAAGGAGACACGAGCATGAGCGAGTCCAACAACTCCCCGGTGGGGTCCAACAACAGTTCCTCGGCCGAGTCCGCCGATGCCGCAGCCCGGTCGGAGATCACCGACTCCGGCGTCGATCAGGGCGCGATGCCCAAGCACAGTTGGCTCTCGCGGCTGTACACGGGTACGGGTGCGTTCGAGGTCGTCGGTAGGCGTCGCTTCTACTACGGACTGACCGGCGCTCTGGTCGCCATTGCGCTGCTGAGCATCATCCTTCGCGGCTTCACCTTCGGTATCGATTTCGAGGGCGGATCGCGCATTCAGTTCCCGGCCGACGGTGGAGTCGAGACGTCGGAGGTGGAAACCGTCTACTCCGACACACTCGGGTTCGAGCCGGTCAGCGTGCAGACGGTCGGCTCGGGTGCCAGCGCCACCGTACAGATTCGGTCGGAGACGTTGAACGCGACGCAGATCAACGATCTTCAGTCGGCTCTCTTCGACGAGTTCCAGCCCAAGGACAAGAACGGGAACCCGTCTGCGCAAGCCATCAGTTTTGCGGACGTGAGTGAAACCTGGGGTGGCCAGATCACCAAGAAGGCGCTGATCGCGCTGATTGTGTTCCTGGTGATCGTGAGTATCTACATCGCCATCCGCTTCGAGCGGGACATGGCGGTAGCTGCGATCGTTGCGTTGTTCTTCGACATCATCGTCACTGCCGGCGTCTACTCGCTCGTCGGTTTCGAGGTGACGCCCGCGACGGTGATCGGTTTGCTCACCATTCTCGGTTTCTCGCTGTACGACACAGTGGTGGTGTTCGACAAGGTCGAAGAGAACACACGCGGTGTTCTGCATCTGACGCGCCGGACGTACGGCGAGCAGGCCAACCTCGCGGTGAATCAGACCTTGATGCGATCGATCAACACGACCGTCATCAGTGTGCTCCCGGTGATCGCTCTGATGGTTGTCGCGGTCTGGATGCTCGGCGTCGGCACACTCAAGGACCTTGCGCTCGTTCAGCTCGTCGGCATCATCGTGGGTGCGTACTCCTCGATCTTCTTCGCGACGCCGCTCCTGGTGTCGATGAAGGAACGCTGGGGACCCGTTGCCGCGCACACTCGTAAGGTGCTCTCGCGCCGGGCTACGCTGGCCGAGAAGGGTACGCAGACGGTTGCCGTCGGCGCGCCCGTTGCACGCCGTGCGCCGGTTGCTCCGCAGCCGGGTGTGCGGCCGACCGGAAAGCGAAACAAGAAGGGGCACTGAACATGCTCCCAAGAACACGCACACTGGTTCGATCGATGACGTTCGTTGCGGCCACCGCTGTGGCTGCCGGTTCGTTGGCGGCCTGCTCGGAAAGCGCCGAGCAGGTTCCGTCCATCGGATATGCCATCGACAACTCCATCTCCACGTACAACGCCAACACGACAGCTGGATCGGTGTCCGGGGCGATGGCCGCGTTCGGCCGGGTGCTTCCCGGCTTCACGTTCACCGGTCCGGCCGGTGCTCCTGTGTCGGACACCGACATCGGCACGGCGTCGGAGTTGCCCGGTGACGTGCTCACGGTCTCGTACAAGCTCAATCCGGCGTCGGTGTACTCCGACGGGATTCCGATGTCCTGTGACGATCTGGTCCTCACCTGGGCGGCGTCGAGTGGCAAGTTCACCAAAGACGTCGATGGTGCTGCGAAGCCCATGTTCGACACGGCGAACAATCTCGGTTACGCGGACATCGACCGGATCGACTGCCAGAGCGGGTCGAAGGACGCGACTGTCTTCTTCAAGCCCGGGCGATCGTTCACCGATTGGCGGTCGTTGTTCGGTGCGACTGCATTGATGCCTTCACACATCGTGACGCAGCGCGCCGGAGTCGGCGACGTGGTGAGCGCGGTGAATGCCGGTGACACCGACGCGTTGTCGAAGATCGCCGACTTCTGGAACACCGGGTGGAACCTGACTCCAGGTCAGGTGGACACCTCCGTACTGCCTTCCGCTGGTCCGTATCGAATCGACTCGTACAGCGCCGACGACGGCCTGGTGCTGGTCGCGAACGAGCGGTGGTGGGGCAACAAGCCGGCGACCGATCGCATCGTCGTCTGGCCACGTGGTGTGAATCTGACCGAAGATCTCGACAAGAACTCGATCGAGGTCGTCGACGTCGCTTCCGGGTCGGCCGGCGAGCTCGGTACTCCGTCCGGGTTCGACGTCCAACAGATTCCGTCGCGGTCGATCGAGCAGTTCGTTCTCGCGACGTCTGGTTCGCTGGGCGACGAAGCCGCCCGTCGAGCGTTCGCGCATTGTGTTCCGCGGACAACTCTGTTCGAGAAGTTCGGGCAGACGGATAACGCGCCGCAGGCTGGTCTGGGTTCCGGCGTGGTCGATTCGCGACTGATGGCGCCGGATTCACTCGTGTACAGCGACGCCGCTGCGGTCGACGGTGACCGGTACGCCAATACCGACGTCGATGCCGCGAAGACGTCGTTGTCGGAAGCCGATCTCGACCAGTTGACCGTCCGGGTCGGGTACCTCGCACCGGACCCGGTGCGGGCGCAGATCGTCGCTGAAGCGAAAGCCGCGTGTGCTCCGGCGGGAATTACGATCGAGGACGCGAGTACCGACAGCTTCGATCCTGCGAGTCTGCAGTCCGGGGGAGTCGACGCTGTGCTTTCCGGCATGGCAGGCAAAGTCGGGGCAGGCGGAACAGCGAGCATGATCGACGCGCGCGGAGCGTTGCGATCGGGCAACGGCGCAAACCTCGGTGCGTACGGAAATGCACGGATCGATCAGATCATCGATCAGTTGAACGTGGATGCGAGCACCAGTGCGCAATTGGGACTCTCGGTGGAGGCGGAGAACATCCTGTGGACCCAGGTGCCTACGATTCCACTGTTCAATCAACTACGAACTGTCGCTGTAGCTCCAGGCATGTCGGCGGTGTTGGTCAATCCGACTCGGGCCGCTACCGGCTGGAACATGGACAGATGGGTATTACGCAGATGAGCGTCTCGAATGGTGTTGCCTTGCACACGCCTGAAGAATTGATCGCAATCCACCGGGCTGCCGGAGACGCCGTTGTTCGGCTGACCCGTTGGGCGGACAACTTTCCCGGGCCCGGGGTTCGGTTCGCCGATCTGACTCCGGTGTTCGCCGACGCCGAGGGGTTCGGGGCCGTGCTCGACGCCCTTGTCGCCTGTGCTCCGGACGCCGACACGATTGCCGCCGTCGATGCTCGCGGGTTCCTGCTCGGTGCCGGCGCGGCTGCGAAGATGGGTGCTGGGGTGGTGGCCGTGCGGAAGGTCGGCAAACTGCCGCCGCCGGTACTCTCTCGTTCGTACAGCCTCGAGTACGGATCTTCGACGCTCGAGATTCCTGCAAACGGCTTCGATCTCACCGGGCGGAATGTTCTGGTGATCGACGACGTTCTGGCTACCGGAGGGACACTCGAGGCGGCTGTACAGTTGGTTGAGTTGGGTGGAGCGAACGTCGTCGGCGTCGCAGTGGTGCTCGAGATCGAGGAACTGCGCGGTCGAGATCGCTTCTTGAAGTACCCACTGACATCCCTGGTGAAGGTCTGAGTATTAAAGTTGTCTCCTGGGGGTCGAGTTAGACCTCCAGGGCAATTACCCGATGCAGGGCGGTTGCCTCAACCAACTCGGTGGTAGGAGGTGGCGACATGACGTCGAATCTTGATCGATCACAGAACTCGGGTGCAGTGTCGCAGGAGACGGGTGCAGATCCGGCTCCGGAGACGACACCATCGAAGTCCGCGGTGCCCGACGATTCGGGATCTGCGCAAACTGCCGGCAATCGGGGTGGGCAGAACCTGGCCGTGCCCGCTTCCGCCTCCCGTAGGGTGCGCGCTCGGCTTGCTCGGCGCATCACCGGTCAGCGCAACGCCACCATCCGCCCGGTGCTCGAGCCGTTGGTCAGCCTCCACCGTGAGCTGTATCCGAAGGCCGACCTCGCGCTGCTCCAGCGTGCGTACGACGTCGCCGAGGACAGACATTCGAGCCAGCGTCGCAAGTCCGGCGATCCGTACATCACGCATCCGTTGGCCGTCGCAAGCATTCTGGCCGAGTTGGGTATGGACACCACCACCCTCGTCGCAGCCCTGCTGCACGACACCGTCGAGGACACCGGGTACTCACTCGAAGAGTTGACCAAGGACTTCGGTGACGAGGTCGCTCACCTCGTCGACGGAGTCACCAAACTCGACAAGGTCGTTCTGGGCACCGCCGCCGAGGGCGAAACCATCCGCAAGATGATCATCGCGATGGCGCGGGACCCGCGCGTGCTCGTGATCAAGGTTGCGGATCGTCTGCACAACATGCGCACGATGCGATTCCTGCCGCCCGAAAAGCAAGCACGTAAGGCGCGAGAGACTCTCGAAGTCATTGCGCCACTTGCACATCGACTTGGAATGGCGACCGTCAAGTGGGAACTCGAGGATCTCTCGTTCGCTATCCTGCACCCGAAGAAGTATGACGAGATCGTTCGACTGGTCGCCGATCGCGCGCCTTCTCGTGACACCTATCTGGCCAAGGTTCGCGCCGAGATCAACTCGACTCTGTCCGCCTCGCGGATCAACGCCATCGTCGAAGGCCGGCCCAAGCATTACTGGTCGATCTATCAGAAGATGATCGTCAAGGGCCGCGATTTCGACGACATCCATGATCTGGTCGGCGTCCGCATCCTGTGTGAAGAAGTGCGTGACTGTTACGCCGCGGTCGGCGTTGTCCACTCACTGTGGCAGCCGATGGCCGGACGCTTCAAGGACTACATCGCACAGCCGCGCTACGGCGTCTACCAGTCACTGCACACCACCGTCGTGGGACCGGAAGGCAAGCCCCTGGAGGTCCAGATCCGGACCCAGGACATGCACCGGACCGCGGAGTTCGGTATCGCCGCGCACTGGCGGTACAAGGAGACCAAGGGCAAGCACGCGGGCGACATCGCCGAGGTCGACGACATGGCGTGGATGCGTCAGCTACTCGACTGGCAACGTGAAGCGGCCGATCCGGGGGAGTTCCTCGAATCGTTGCGTTACGACCTCGCGGTCAAGGAGATCTTCGTCTTCACGCCGAAGGGTGACGTGATCACGTTGCCTGCCGGATCGACTCCCGTCGATTTCGCGTATGCGGTGCACACCGAGGTCGGGCACCGATGCATCGGTGCCAGGGTCAACGGTCGGTTGGTCGCGCTGGAGCGAACTCTCGAAAACGGCGAAGTGGTGGAGGTCTTCACGTCGAAGGCTGCCACCGCCGGGCCGAGCCGAGATTGGCAGACGTTTGTCGTCTCGCCGCGTGCCAAGGCGAAGATCCGGCAGTGGTTCGCGAAGGAACGCCGCGAGGAGGCGCTCGAGTCCGGCAAGGATCAGATCGCGAAGGAAGTCCGCCGCGTGGGACTTCCGTTGCAGCGGTTGATGAATGCCGAATCGATGAGCACGATCGCGCATGAACTTCGCTATCCCGACGTCTCGGCGTTGTACACGGCGGTAGGCGAGAGCCAGGTGTCGGCGCACCACGTCGTGCAGCGACTGGTTGCTCATCTGGGCGGCGTCGGCGCCGTCGAAGAGGAACTGGCCGAGCGTTCGACGCCGTCGACCATGCCGGTGCGCACCCGCAGTACGGGTGACTCCGGAATTCTGGTTCCCGGAGCACCCGGCACGGTGGCAAAACTCGCAAAGTGTTGCACGCCGGTTCCGGGCGATTCGATTCTGGGCTTCGTCACGCGCGGTGGGGCGGTGAGCGTGCACCGTACCGACTGCACCAACGCCAACTCGCTCCACGATCAGTCCGAGCGAATCATCGACGTCGAATGGGCGCCCTCAGCGACGTCGGTGTTCCTGGTCGCGATCCAGATCGAGGCGCTCGATCGTCATCGGTTGCTTTCCGACGTCACCAAGGCGTTGGCCGACGAGAAGGTGAACATCCTGTCGGCCTCGGTCACCACCTCAGGTGACCGAGTGGCGATCAGCAAGTTCACCTTCGAGATGGGCGACCCGAAGCACTTGGGTCATGTGCTCAACGTGGTTCGCAATGTGGAAGGCGTCTACGACGTCTACCGCGTGACCTCTGCTTCGTAAACTGCTGTGCGCCTTTATTAACCGCGGGCGGTTAATAAAGGCGCACAGCAGGGTTAGGCGACTACTGCAGTCTCGATGGTGATCGGGGTGTTGGGTGCGCCGCCACCGGTTGCGCCCATGCCTCCGTCGTCGCCGTCGGCTGCGATCTTCTCGATCGTCGCCAGGCCGGCGTCGTCGATCTTTCCGAAGACCGTGTAGTTGGGCGGCAAGACCGAATCCTCGTAGACGAGGAAGAACTGGCTGCCGTTGCTGCCCGGTGCACCCGAGTTGGCCATTGCGAGCGTGCCGCGAGGGTAGACGGCAGGCAAGGAGAGCGCCGGATCGTTAGCGGAGTACGCAGTGGTCGGGTACTCGTTGTCGAATCCGTAGCCCGGTCCGCCCGTGCCCTTGCCCGACGGATCGCCGCACTGCAGGATCTGAAGGCCGGGTGTGGTGACCAGTCGATGGCACGGGGTGTCGTCGAAATACTTCTGCTCGGTCAAGCTCACGATGCTGTTGACCGTGCATGGGGCTTCTGCCCTGTTCAGCTCCATCCCGATCGGGCCGGCCGTGGTCGTGAGCGCGACGTTGACGGTTCCCTCGGTGGACACACCCGTGGAGTTCGGCGGATTGACGGTTTTGGCTGCACCCGCCGCGCTCGGGTACGAGCAGTCGACGGTCGCCGCCGCCGGAGTCGGGACAGGCGGGAGTGCGTCGAACTGTGACATGTCGAGCGGCGGCATGGCAGCCGTTGTCGTCTTCGCCTTGGAGGTACTGGACGGCGAGTCCGAGCTACCCGAATCACTGGAACAACCAGCCAGAAGCAGCGCCGCGGCGCTCGCAGCGGCAATGACTACAGGAAAGCGCATCACGGGATTGCGTCGCATCAGTCGAGCCTTACTGTCTTGATGTCGGTGGTCAGATTCGGCTTGCCGTCGCCCTCTGGCGTCGATCCGCCGGCCGCGACCTTGTCCAAAGTGGCGAGCCCGGTTTCGTCGATCGTGCCGAAAACCGTGTACTGCGGCGGGAGTTGTGAGTCGCCGTAGACGAGGAAGAACTGGCTGCCGTTGCTACCGGGTGCCCCGGTGTTGGCCATCGCAACCGTGCCGCGCGCGTAGGTGACGGGCTCTTGCGCTGCCGGGTCGGTGGTGGCGTAGGCCGAGGTGGGGAACTCGTTGTCGAATCCGTAACCTGGTCCGCCGGTGCCGGTGCCCGATGGGTCACCGCACTGCAGAACCTGGAGCGAGGGGCTCGTCGTCATACGGTGGCAGGTGGTGTCGTTGAAGTAGTCCTGCTGCGCCAAGCTCACGAAGCTGTTGACCGTGCACGGAGACTTTGTTCCGTCGAGCGTGAGCCCGATGTTTCCCTGCGAGGTCTCGACGCTGATGCTCGGCGTCGCGTCGGGCGCGGTGGTGGGGATGCCGTCGGTACGAGGCGGATTGTTGGCCTTGGAGGCGGTAGCGCCGTCAGCCGGGTACGAGCAGGACACGGTGTCGGCGAGCGGCGTCGACAGTCCGGCAGGCATGGCACCCGCAGTCTGTGGCGTGAGGCTCGAGTCGTCGGCAGCGGTGTTGGTGGTGTTCGCGTCGTCGTCACTGCGGTTGCTCAGCCAGATGAGTCCACCGACGACACCGACCACGACAACCACGCCGAGCGCGGTTCCGGCAATCGTCATCTGCTTGCGCTTGCGGGCACGTTCTGCGCGGCGTTCGAGCTGACGCTCGAGCTTGCGTTTCGCCGCCTCGCGGCGTTGCTCGTTACTCGGCACTGCTGTAGTCCTCCGTATCGCGGGTGGATCGTGGTCGGCCGGCCGAGCGACACCCTGGGGTCGGCTTCGGCAAGCGGCTCTACTCGTCGTCAGAGTCTCCCATTGCAACCTGAGAACTTACTGGCGGGGCAGCAGCTTAGGCTGTAACCGACACCGTGTTGTTCGTTTCCACCCTTCGAAGAGGAGTTGCCCCCGTGCTCGTCACTGGTTTTCCGGCCGGGATGTTCCAAACCAACTGCTACATACTCGCCCAGGACGACGCGTGCGAATGTGTGGTCGTCGATCCAGGGCAGGACGCGGCCGAGCCGCTCTTCGAATATCTCGACTCCAAAGACATGACGGTCAACGCGGTCCTGTTGACACACGGCCATCTCGATCACGTGTGGTCGGCCCGCGAGGTCTGTGAGCGGTACTCCGTGCCCGCGTACATCCATCCCGAGGATCGCTACATGCTCAGCGATCCGGCACGAGGGATCGGCCCGACGATGAAGGAATTCATTCAGGGCATGACGTTCGTGGAGCCGGACGAGGTGATCGAACTGAGTGACGGAGACAAGATCACCGAGGCCGGAATGACGTTCGTCGTGGACCACACGCCCGGGCACACGCAGGGATCGGTGGTGTTCCGCACCCAGGCGAACACCGAGAGCGGGCCCGTGGACTTGGCGTTCACAGGTGACACCCTGTTCCAGGGTTCCATCGGGCGCAGCGACCTGCCAGGCGGAAATCACGAGCAGTTGCTCGCTTCGATCGCCCGGAAGCTACTGGTACTCGGTGA
Organism: Rhodococcus sp. 5A-K4; assembly: GCF_046097995.1. Taxonomy (NCBI): domain Bacteria; kingdom Bacillati; phylum Actinomycetota; class Actinomycetes; order Mycobacteriales; family Nocardiaceae; genus Rhodococcus; species Rhodococcus sp. 5A-K4. The sequence goes on along the minus strand of NZ_JBJURM010000008.1, from coordinate 7,821 downwards.
CGAGACCGTGGTCCTGCCCGGGCACGGTGGCAACAGTTCGATCGGCGCCGAGCGAAGCTCGAACCCGTTTCTCGTTGGACTCAGCGCACAAGAATAAGGAAAAGTACCTCTCGTGAGTAAAGCCAGCACCTTCTCTGCACCCAAGGGAATTCCGGACTACGTTCCGCCGCAGTCAGCCGAATTCGTCGCCGTTCGTGACGGTTTGACGCGCGCCGCCAGGTTGGCCGGGTACGGCCACATCGAATTGCCGATCTTCGAGGACACCGGCCTGTTCGCGCGCGGTGTCGGCGAGTCGACCGACGTCGTCAGCAAAGAGATGTACACGTTCGCCGATCGCGGTGACCGTTCGGTGACGTTGCGTCCCGAGGGAACCGCCGGTGTCATGCGTGCCGTCATCGAGCACAGCCTCGATCGTGGACAGTTGCCGGTCAAGGTCAGCTACGCGGGCCCGTTCTTCCGCTACGAGCGCCCGCAGGCCGGTCGCTACCGCCAGTTGCAGCAGGTCGGCGTCGAGGCCATCGGGATCGACGACCCCGCGCTCGACGCTGAGGTCATCGCGATCGCTGACGCCGGATTCCGGTCGTTGGGGCTCGACGGCTTCCGCCTCGAAATCACCTCTCTCGGCGATGACACCTGCCGACCGCAGTACCGCGAACTGCTGCAGGAGTTTCTCTTTGCACTTCCGCTCGACGAAGACACACGGCGACGCGCCGAGATCAACCCGCTTCGGGTGCTCGACGACAAGCGCCCAGATGTACGCGAGATGACGGCCGGCGCACCGCTCATGCTCGATCACCTCTCGGAGAGCTGCAAGGCGCACTTCGACGAGGTACTAGCGCACCTCGACGCCTTGGGAGTTCCCTACGTCGTCAACCCGCGCATGGTCCGCGGCCTCGACTACTACACCAAGACGACCTTCGAATTCGTGCACGACGGACTGGGCGCGCAGTCCGGAATCGGTGGTGGTGGTCGTTACGACGGACTGATGGAACAGCTGGGCGGACAGCCGCTCTCGGGGATCGGGTTCGGAATCGGCGTCGACCGCACGGTTCTCGCGCTCGAGGCCGAGGGTAAGTCGGTTGCGCCACCGGCACGTGTCGACGTCTTCTGTGTACCGATGGGAGCCGAGGCGAAGGCGGCACTGGTGAAGATCGCACACCAGTTGCGTGCCAATGGGATTCGCGTCGACCTGGCGTACGGAAATCGTGGCGTCAAGGGCTCGATGAAAGCGGCCGATCGCTCGGGCGCCGCAGTCGCGTTGGTTCTCGGCGAGCGCGAGCTCGAAGAGGGCGTTGTCGTTGTCAAACAATTGGCGACGGGTGAGCAGGAGACGGTGCCGCTCGACCAAGTTGTCGACAAGCTCGGGGATCTCGTTGAGCACTGAGGCTGAACCGGTTTCGCTCGATCTGGTTCCCGTGGCGTTGATCGCGCCGCGGCTGAAGAAGTTCGCCGTTGTTGTGGTGGTCTTCGGTGTGGTCGTCGGGTTGATCGTCAGTGTGTTCTCGACGGTGACGGTCGGAGTGATCGTCGGTGCCGTCATCGCGGTTCCGACGTCACTGGCGATTCTGATGACGCTGCGCCGGCATATCACCCTGTATGGCAACAGGATTCGAGCACAAGCTGGTTTTCGCACCAACGACGTCGACGTGGCCGAGGTGCTCACGGCGGCGTTGACGGTGCGATCCGGCCGGATCAGCGAGGTCAGCCTGACACTCGGTGACGGTCGGTCCACCGTGCGAATACCGCTGGCGCTCTACACGGCAGGGGGCGGGCGCGAGTTGGAGATCCTTGCACTCCGCAAGCTCGCCGACGCCCTGGCGGCCAGTGAGTTGGTACCGGCTGCCGCGTTGTCCTCGGTGCTGATCGAACAGTTGCGTGCCGAAGCCCGCGGCGCCGGACTGGCCGAGCGTCCGCTCTACCGCGCCGTCGAACTCGTGACGGCGGAGGGACGAGTGCCGAGAACCACACTGACAGACCACGAAGTGGCCGGATTACTCGACTAGCGTGGAAACCGTTCTTACAGCGTTGTAGAACGGACAGTCGTGAAAACGGCAGGTGAGGAGTCGGCAATGAGTATTGCGCCCGTAACCGTCACGGTGACCGGAGCGTCGGGTCAGATCGCCTACGGCATGCTTTTCCGCATAGCTGCGGGGGAGATGCTCGGCGCTGACGTACCGATCAAACTTCGACTGCTCGAGATTCCCGCCGCCGTGTCCGCTGCCGAAGGCGTAGCGATGGAGCTCGAAGACGGCGCATTTCCCTTGCTGAGCTCCATCGACATCACCGACGATCCCGATGTCGCCTTCTCCGGCGCGAACGTCGGGATGCTGGTCGGTGCACGTCCGCGGAGCAAGGGGATGGAGCGCGCCGACTTGCTGAGCGCGAACGGCGCTATTTTCACAGCGCATGGGAAGGCGATCAACAACAACGCAGCCTCGGACGTCAAGGTGCTGGTCGTCGGAAACCCGGCCAACACCAACGCTCTCATCGCGATGAACAACGCGCCGGATGTACCCGATACTCGGTTCAGTGCGCTGACGCGCCTCGACCACAACCGAGCGATTGCGCAGGTGGTGAAGAAGACCGGCGTTCGTGCGTCGTCGGTGCGCAAGGTTTCCGTCTGGGGAAACCATTCGGCGACGCAGTACCCGGACCTGTCCCACGCGACCGTCGCGGGTGAGCCTGCGCTCGCGGTGATCAACGACCGAGACTGGGTGGAGAACGATTTCATCCCGACTGTGCAGGTACGAGGCACCGCTATCATTGCTGCGCGTGGATCGTCCTCTGCGGCAAGTGCGGCCAGCGCGTCGATCGACCACGTCCGTGACTGGGTGATCGGAACGGCCGAAGACGACTGGGTATCCATGGCCGTCTGTTCGGACGGTTCCTACGGGGTGCCCGAAGGATTGATCTCGTCCTTCCCGGTGACCTGTGCCGATGGTGAATTCGCTATCGTTCCGGATCTCGCGATCGACGACTTCTCACGCGAACGGATTGACCTGTCCGTCAGCGAATTGGAGCAGGAGCGTGCGGCGGTACGGGAGTTGGGCTTCGTTTGAGGTTGTAATGCCGCCCCGGCCGGGGAGTCCCGATCAGAGATCTCGGAACAGGTACTGATCGGGATTCTCGGCACCGAGCACGGGCGGTGACACCATCGGTAGATCGTCGACCATCGAGTTTTCGTCACCGGCGCTGACGAGATACCCCGGAGTCGTGCGTGACGACTCGTCGTCCCGCGTTCCGCGAGGACCGCCGCCCATCATGCCGCCCGGCGATATGCCGCTACTGCCGACCGCCGAAGATGGTGCACCCAGGTCGGGCGTTGCTACCGGAACCGGTTGAACTGCAGCAACTCCCGCTGCGCCTCTCATCGTTCCACCGGTAGTGCCGCTTCCGCCCACCCATGCTCCGCCGGAGCTCGCTGTGGCACTGGGCGACGGCGACCCGCCGGCTGCGAGTGACGTCGACGAATTGCCTGCGCCCCACAGCTTGTCGACGCCGGTCGGAAGTCCGGCGCCTGCCTGCGCTGCCGAGGTCCGAACGGCGTCGGCGCCTGAGTGGGTGGAGAACGGTGCGTCGCCGGCATCGGTCGATCCAGACAGCGGCGATGCCGACACGGCTGATGCCGCCAGAGGTTGGGCGATCTGACGGGCGGCGTCGGCGAGCGCCTCCGGAGTGGCAAGGTTGGCGAGAGCCTCACCGATCGGTGGAGTCGGCACGGGGATCGACCCGGCAAGGGCGTTCATGGCAGCGGTGTGCCCGAGCATTTCCCCGCGAGTCTGCGTCACCGCCGCGACGGCTGCCTGCATGTGTTCGGCTGCGGAGGCAATCAGCATCGCCTGTCCTGGTGGTGTCCACGCGATCGGTGCAGCAGCTGCAACCGTGGTCGCGAAGGACTGCGCGATCGCCGCGAGATTCGCGTTGCCTCGCTGCACCGATTCCGCGGCGGCAGCAGCGGTTTTCGATATCGCGGTTCCGCGTTCGCTCAATTCTGCGCCGCTGTTCTGGGCGGATCGCGACAGTTCGGTCGCGGCTTCACTGCCGGTGCTGTTCCAGGTCTGGCCCACCTCGGCGACCGCGCTTTGGGACAATCCCATGGCTTGGTCGATGAGAGTGGACGCCTGGTTGAAGATGCCGACGGGATCGGTGCCGGCAAAAGTGCCGGTGCCGAGGCTCTTCCCGAGTTCGATCAACGGCGCGAACAGATCTTCGATTCCGGGTAATGCCGGAACCGGTATGCCGGCGAGCATCGATTCGACCGTGTTGTTCGGCAATGCCGGGGCCGGAGCACCACCTTGAAGGAATTCGAGGACCGTCGTCGAGTCGTCTTCGGTGTTCATGCGATCGGTGTCGACGCGATCGCTGTTCACGCGGTCACGTCCGTCGATCCAGCGATGCCGGCCAGATCTGACGCGGTTGAAAGATCTGTGGTGTCGTAGGCCTGAGCGGCTGCACTCGCCGTTGCTGCGTTGCCGGCGTAGAAGGTCGCCAGTGCTGCAACATCTTTGGTGTGAGTTGCCTGGGCGCGCGCGAATGCCTCGAGAAACTCGATGCCGACAGGACCGACGGCTGGTGCGACTGCCGCGATGTTGGCGCCCAGATCGACGGCGGCGGCCTGCGCGATGTGTCCTGCAGCTTCGGCCGACGTCGAGCCGTACTTTCGGATGTCGTCAGTGACGACAGTCAATTCGCTCATCATTACCCCCCCAGTTGGTAAGCGTCGTGAGAACTGTATCGGAGAGAAGCGGCGCCGGAGGGGAGTGGACACGGCTCACCCTGCGCTTTCCGGACAACCTGGACGAAGTGGCAGAGATTACATTCTGATCCGGTGTTGGTTATGCGGGTGCGATCGATTTGGCACACTCGAACCATGCGAACCGCTTCGGACGTCATCCTCCGACTCACGTCCGATCCAGCTCGGTGTGGGCTGGTGATGGATTTCGACGGCGTGCTTGCACCTATCGTCGACGATCCGTCGGCCAGTGCGCTCCTGCCCGGTGCCGAGGAGGTGCTCGCGACTTTGTCGAGGCACTTCGGCGTGGTGGGCTTGCTCTCGGGACGGCCGGCGTCGTTCTTGCGAGAACGACTGAGTCTGGATTCGGTTGTTCTCATGGGTTCCTACGGCGTCGAGACCTGGACGGAGAACGGAATCGAAGTGCTTCCGGCCGTCGCTGCGTTCAGTGATGCCGTCGCCGAAGCAGAAGCCGAACTGCGTCGCCTGTTCGACTCTCAGTCAGTTCCTGGCATCCACGTCGAGAGCAAAGGCCTTGCGGTGGCTGTGCATTGGCGTCGGGCCGCGGATCGAGCGGTTGCGCAGCGCCTGGTGGAAGCAGCGACGACAGAAATCGCGAGCCGGACCGGGTTGCGGCGTGAGCCCGGCAAGTTGGTCGAAGAATTGCGTCCACCCGTTGAGGAGGACAAGGGGACAGGCCTCCTTCGCGCGATCGCCACCGCAGGCGTCGACGTCGTCGCGTACGCGGGCGACGACCGGGGTGACCTACCTGCCTTTGCTGCTGTCCTTGCCTCGGGTGGAGAAGCGTTGGTGGTCAAGGGCGATGACATTGCACCGGAAGTGGCTGCTCTCGACGGCGTCCAGTTCGACGGCCCGCCGGCATTCCTCGATTGGATGAAAGAGCTTGCCGCGCACCTGGAACGCTGACACGTGAGGTCAGTCTGCCAAGAACTCGACCAGTGCGCGGTTGACCTCTTCCGGATTGTCCTGTGTGCATTGATGTCCGACGCCGGTGATCACCACCCGGCGAGTCAGGTCCGGTAGTTGATCGCTCAGGGCGTCGTAGATTCGATCGAGTTGGCGCGGCATGTCGACCTCTCCCCGCATCAGGAGGGTCTCCTTTCGGGGTGCCGTATCCACCGGGCAGAGTGACGCGAACCCGCTTGTTCCCAGATCCAGCCAGGTCTGCCGTCCGGCGGCCAGCATGCAGTCTGCAACGTATCTGCGAGTTGCGGGATTTCGACTCGACCACCGGCCACTGTAAAAGGCAAAGGGACCCCACGGAATCCGTCGATACAAATGCGTGCCGATTTTGATTGCCGAGGCAGCGGCTCCACTCATTTCCCGGTGCTGGCCAGGGCTGCCGATCATGACGAGCTTGTCTACTCGATTCGCATGACGATGGGTGAACTCCTGCGCGATGTTTCCGCCGAACGAGTGTCCGACGATGCTTGCGCGATCGATTCCGAGCGAGTCGAGCATGACCTTCACGTCGTCGATCACAGTGTCGAGAGTGGCGCGGTGGCCTTCCTCGAGAATCGACAGCCCTTGACCGCGTAGGTCGGGCAGCACCAGGGAATAGGCGCCCGCGAGTTCCGCGACCTGGTCGTCGAACATTCGATGATCAACTCCGGCGCCATGCAGGAAGACGATGCATTTCCGATCGAGCGCCGGCGTGCGCCACACACGCATTTCGGTGCCCGGAGTGGAAATAGTCTGGGTTGTCAGAGTCTGCATCGCTGTCCGTTGCCTCAGTTCGTTGCCGAATCAGATGGAAGCGAGCCTACCCTAACTTCTATGGACCGCGGTTGTGGCAACAAGAAACTGGCCGCACCGGAACATCTCCGGTACGACCAGTCTTGGTGTTAGGTCAGGCGTCGCGCTTGTTGACGACGGCGATGCTGATTCCGAAAACCACCAGCACAAATGCTGCGAAGTAGAACAGGCTTCCCCAAGGGCCCCAATGGAAATTGGTGCTCGAACCCGAAGAGAGGAAGTGGTCGGCGTTGGCGAACGGGAGGAACGGTGTGACGTTTCTACCGAAGGATCCGAACATGCCGAACAGGCTCTCGATGAGCAGCGGCCAGAGCAGGAGCAATGCAATAGCGCCAGCAGATTGCCGGAGGAGTGCTCCGACGGCGATGGCAAGGACAACGCAGAGGAAGGCGAAGATCGGTACGCCGTAGACGGCGCGCCAGGCATCGGCGTTGTCGAGTGCCAGATTGGTGGAACCTTCAGAGCCTGCAGCAGCTTTGGTGATGAATACCGCGCCGAGCATGAGAACGAAGGACAGCGCCGCGCCGAAGGCGCCGATCAGGCCGGCTTTGGCGATCAGGACCGAAGCCCGGCTCGGGATGGCCTGGAAGGTGGTGCGGATGATGCCGAAGCGGTATTCGCTGGTAATCGCGAGGGCAGCCATGATCATCAGGACCATGACGCCGAAGCCGGAAACTCCTAGTCCCGCTTCATTGAACGTGGGGAGGAACTTCTCGAAATCAGGAGTTCCTGATGCGGCTTCGTCGTTGTACGCCTGAATGCTCGAACTCGACGAACGCCCGATCATCCAGGCGACGCCCAACCCTAGGACGATGATTGTGATCGTGCACCACAGCGGTGACTTGGTCGTGGTGATCTTGATACGTTCAGCACTGAGAACAGCCATTACAGTGCACCTCCCATAGCGTGCTGTGTGTTTGTGTGGTGGGCTCCGGCACCCGGATCGATACCGGATGCGTGGTACTGGACATCGTCTCCGGTCAACTTCATGAACGCGTCCTCGAGCGATCCCTGCACAGACGCCAACTCGTGCAACACGATTCCCTGCGAACCAGCCAGACCGCCGATCACGTCAGTCGTCGAATCCACGACCACCAACACCGCCTCCGATCCTGAATGCTCCTCGCGGACAGTCAGTCCGTGGGCAGTCAATGCGGCATGGAGAGCGTCCAATTGTGGGCTGCGCACGCGCACCGTCGACTCCGACGAGCGATCCACGAACTCCGCGACCGTCGAATCCGAAATCAACCGACCCCGACCGATCACCACCAACTGCTCCGCCGTCAACGCCATCTCCGAGAGAAGGTGACTCG